>JBHIEE010000085.1:0-13070 GCA_046760445.1 Candidatus Aminicenantia bacterium | reverse complement strand
CCTGTTTTGGCTCTCTGGGCTCAAGAAGTAAATATCGAACCAAATACCTCCTATGACTTCAGAGTGTTTATTAAAACAAAGGGAGTTGTGGGAGATGTTTATCCAATTCTTTCTTTTTCAGATAACTCAGGAAATCAACTTTATAGGAATACATTAACTCCTCTTGTAGAAACTAATAATTGGACAGAGTGTAAATTTAGGTTTAAACCCTTAGAAATAGCGAGTAAAATATGGGTGTTGCTTGCTGTAACATGTGAAAAAGGCACAGTCTGGTTCGATGATGTTTTTTTAGGTGTTAATTCAGATTTTAGTTATCAAACATTTATGGTTGATTTAAATAAAAAACAGGGAGAAGTAAAGACCTTTTTGCAAGTTAATGGAGGACCAATTGATCCAGAAGGGAGAAGAGTTGATCTTACCTGGAGATTTCAGGAGATAGGGATTGAATATGTAAGGACTCATGACTGGTATGGGCCAGGAGATATCCACCAAATTTTCCCTGATTTATCAAAAGATCCTAACAATCCAGCAAATTACAATTTCGCAGAAACAGATACTTTAATAGAGGCAGTTAAAAATGCAGGGTGTGATATTCTTTTCAGATTAGGAGAGAGTTGGGAAGATCCCCCTGTGCATAATAAACCTCCCTCTGATTTTGAAAAATGGGCAGATGTGTGTGTCCATATAATTAAGCACTACAATGAAGGTTGGGCAAATGGCTATCAATATGGCATAAAATACTGGGAAATATGGAACGAACCAGATATCGTTCAATTTTGGGATGGCCCCTTGGAGGAATATTATAAGCTCTATGAGATCACAGCAAAAAAGATAAAGCAATATGACAAAACCCTTAAAGTAGGTGGTCCCTGTTTAGCTAATCCCTTTGGATTTGAATTTATTGATGGCTTTCTGAATTATGTAAAACAGACAGGAGCACCTCTTGATTTTTTCTCATGGCATCTATACTGGAATTCAAATCCTTATTCTTATGTAGAAACAGAACAGTTCCTTGAAAATCGCCTTGCTTCACATAATTTTCAAAATGTAGAGATCATCAATACTGAATGGGGTATTATCTCGCAAAATGAGTTCGAATTAGTAAATATTTACCATAGTCCTATTAACTCAAGCATTATTGGAGCAGTATTTGCTTATATGCAACCAACAAGACTCATCAAATTATTTCGCTACAGGGTAGATGGTTATTTTCTTGGTTTGTGGGATGATAATGGCAATTATTATTATCCAGGGCTTGCGTTCAAAGCAATATCTGAGTTCAAAAATACCCCTATTCTCCTTAAAACACAGGGAGGGGATAATCTAGGTACAACTATCATTGCTGCTAAATCTTTAGACAATACGCTCATTAATATTCTTCTGAGTGATTATGCTTCACCTTCTGAGGGCTATAGAGTTATTTTAAAAAATTTGCCGACTACTAAACCATTCCTCTATCAATGTTTCCGAATCGATTATAATCATGAGTTAGAACTTATAAAAGAAGGTAGAGTGGTTGGTTCTGAGTTTACAATTTCCCTTCCTGCTTCATCCCCTTATATGGAACTTATTAAAATCTCAATTCCAGAAAAAAAGGGTAAAAAAAGAAGATAATTAAACTTTTGCTGAGGAAAGCTCTATCTTGCTTATTTTTCTATTCTCTGACAAGGGATCCAGACTTCAGTTCGGAGTTCTTCAGGCTTAACCTTAGAAGGATCCTGATCCAGATATCTTTCTATAATGGGACCAATTATACTATAATTGTTTGCTTTCATCCATTCGAAAATTTGAGGGTAAATTTTTGCAGATTCCTCATATGGACCAATATGAAGAGCTGAAACAACCAGGGTAAAATTCCATTCCTTGAGTTCAAGAGGAGATTTAACCAGGGTCCCCTCACCCACTGGAAAGCCAAATTCCCATTGTAACTCTTTTGGAGCCACTTCCTCTGGACTATTATAATAAATACCAATCATTGGACCTTGAGGAATTATATTTTGAGCCTGAACTTCACCTATTAATTGTGCGACTACATTCTCTATCTCAGTAAAAGGTCCTTTATGAAAGAGAGCGCAATATCTAAAAGGAGTTGTTTCTTTGACTGCGATTGATTTTTCTTGACTTGCTTCTGATTTTTCCTTTTCCCAACTAAAAACCACCATTAAAAAAATTATCAGTAAACTTAGGAAAATCAGCAATATTTTTTTCATTTATTTTCCTCCTTTCTAAAAATTATTTACTCTACAATTTTTGGAGAATTACTCGAGCATCGGAATTTTTATTCCTTTTTCCTTGGCAGTTTTAATTGCTTCCTCATAACCAGCATCAGCGTGGCGAGCAACTCCCAAGCCAGGATCAACAGTTAAAACTCTTTCCAACCGTTTAGCAGCCTCTTTTGTTCCATCAGCAACAATCACCATTCCAGCATGAATAGATAAGCCAATCCCTACTCCTCCTCCATGATGAACTGAGACCCAACTTGCTCCAGCTACTGCATTTAAGAGAGCGTTTAATATTGGCCAGTCAGCAATAGCATCAGAACCGTCTCTCATCCCTTCTGTCTCCCTATTTGGAGAAGCAACAGAACCAGTATCAAGATGATCCCGCCCTATAACTATAGGCGCTGAAATTTTTCCTTTTTTAACTAAATCATTTATCACTGCCCCAAATTTAGCTCTCTCTCCATAACCCAGCCAGCAAATGCGAGCTGGCAAACCCTGGAATTTGACTTTTTTTTGAGCCATTCGGATCCACCGTTCCAATGCTTCATCTTTAGGAAATTCTTTTAAAACAGCCTCATCAGTAGCATAGATATCCTTTGGATCACCCGATAAAGCTGCCCAACGAAATGGGCCTTTGCCATAACAGAATAAAGGTCTGATATACTCTGAAACAAAACCTGGGATATCAAAAGCATTTTTTACTCCAGCCTTTAATGCCTGACCCCGAATGTTATTGCCATAATCAAAAGTCTTAGCCCCCATTTTTTTAAGTTCAAGCATTGCCTGAACATGCTCTGCCATTGCTTGATAAGAACGCTTGACATATTCTTCCGGGTCTTCTTTCCTTAATTTTAAAGCCTCTTCATAAGGAATTCCATTGGGAACATAGCCATTTAGCTCATCATGAGCTGAGGTTTGGTCTGTTAAAGCATCTGGAACAATCTTTCTCCTTACAAATTCTGGAACTATATCTGCTGCATTACCCAGAAGAGCAATAGATTTTGCTTCTCCTTTTTCTTTAGCTTCAAAAGCTAATTCTAAAGCTTCATCCAAGCTCTCAACCATAGTGTCAACATAACCTGTCTTAAGTCGTCTCTCAATTCTCGCTTTATCCACTTCAACAACAATGATTATTCCTTCATTCATAGTAACTGCTAATGGCTGGGCACCACCCATTCCACCCAGCCCAGCAGTAAGAACCAGCTTTCCTTTAAGAGTTCCTCTAAAATGTTTTCGAGCCACAGAAGCTAAAGTTTCATAAGTTCCCTGAAGTATTCCCTGAGTGCCAATGTATATCCAACTTCCAGCAGTCATTTGACCATACATAGTGAGACCTAATCCTTCTAACCGACGAAATTCATCCCAGGTAGCCCATTTAGGAACTAAAAGAGCATTAGCAATTAACACACGAGGAGCTTCTTGAGTAGTTTTAAATACAGCCACTGGCTTTCCTGATTGAACAATTAAAGTTTCATCATTTTTCAATTCTTTCAAACTTTCAACAATTGCCCAGAAACATTTCCAGTTTCGGGCAGCTCTTCCAGTGCCTCCGTAAACAATTAATTCCTGAGGCTTCTCTGCCACCTCAGGGTCTATATTATTCATAAGCATTCGGAGAGCTCCTTCTTGAGCCCAACCTTTAGTATTCAATTTTATACCTCGAGGAGCTTTTATTTCTTTAAATTTTTTCTCATACTCGGGAATTTGAGCCATTTTTGCCTCCTCTTTCAAAATATTTCCTATTAAAAACTATTCTCAGAATATTTATATTAATTTTATTTTCTAACCAAAAAAACAAGAAAAACTCCGAGACACATTGCCAAAAAACCCAACCACCGGAGATAAGAACTCTTCATTTTAACTATTAATGCAAGTCTTTTTTTCATCCATTTTGGAAAAAGGAAATAAGGTAACCCCTCAAGAACAAAGTAAATACCAAGAATTAGAAAATAAAAACTCAGGCTAGTTAAATCTAATTCCATTGCTCTCTTTCAATTTATCATAGAGAAAATAAAAAATCAAAAAGAGGAAAGAGTTAAATAGTCAACCAATTTTTTCAATCTGGAAATTGTTTTTTCCTTGCCTATAATTTCCAGGACAGCGAATAAACTTGGACTGACAGGTTTTCCTGTAACCGCCATTCGACTGGCATGAATAAAAAGGGCAGCCTTCACTCCTTCTTGTTCTGCTCTTTGTCGATAAACTTTCTCCACTTCAAAGGTTGTAAAATTATCCATTTTTTCCAAATCTTGAATTAATTTAGGCAGTAATTCTTTCAATCTTTCATCGCTGAGATATTTCTCTGCTCCTTGAGAATCGTAAGAAAAATCATCTGTCAAGTAAGGACGACCGTCACGGGCAAAATCTTTTAAAGTCCGACATCTGTCTTTTAATAAATCAATCAGTTTTAAAAACCATTCCTTTTTCTCAATTTCAAGCTCTTCTCTCCATAAGTTTTCCCTCTTTAAAATGTCTTTCACATAAGGAGTTAATTCAGAAGCCGTCATTTTAGAGATAAGTCGACTATTTAACCAGTCTAATTTAGCTAAATCAAATATTGGATTAGCTTTACTTACTTGATCAAGAAAAAATTTTTCAATCATCTCCTCAATGCTATAAACTTCTTTTTCTTCGCCTGGTGACCAGCTTAACTGAGCTAAAAAGTTAAACATGGCAAGAGGAAGATAACCTTCTTCTCTGAAATGAAGAACTGAAGTTACTCCATGTCTCTTACTCAATTTCTTTCTATCTGAACCTAAAATTAAGGCTAAATGGGCAAATTGAGGAATAAGTGCTTTCAAAGCCTGATAAAGCAGTATTTGTTTAGGAGTATTAGACAGATGGTCATCTCCCCGAATCACATGAGTGATGCTAAATTCGAGGTCATCAATCACCACAGAGAGATGATAGGTAGGCAATCCATCCCGCCGAAGCAAAACAAAATCCTCAATATTCTGGTGTTCAAAAACAATTTCTCCATGAATTAAATCTTGAAAAGTTGTTTTTCCTTCAGGGACAAAAAATCTTATTGCTTTTGCTTTTTTTTGTTTTTCTAAATTTTCTTTTTCTTTTGGAGTAAGACTTAAGCAAAATCGGTCATATTTCCAGTATTTACCATTGGAAACAGCCTTCCTCTTTCTTTCTTGAATTTCTTCAGGAGTACAGTAACAATAATAAGCCTTCCCTTCTTTAATTAGTCTCTCAGCATATTCCTGATAAACTTTTATTCTTTTTGACTGGTAATAAGGTCCCTCGTCCCAGCTCAGACCAAGCCATCTCATTCCTTCTAGAATCCCTTTTGTCATTTCTTCTGAAGAGCGGGCAACATCAGTATCTTCAATTCTCAGGATAAACTTTCCTTTATGTTTTCGAGCAAAAAGCCAGTTAAACAGAGCTGTCCTTGCTCCTCCCACATGGAGATGGCCAGTAGGACTTGGTGCAAAACGAACTCTAACTTCTCTCATTTATTTTTTATTTTAGATGAATTCTCATTAAGAAGCAATAATCTGACTTAACCTGTGACTTGCAACTTGTAAAAAGTACCAATTTAATCAATTTTCAAATTTCCAATTTCCATTTTCAATTTTAATACCAAAATACCAAAATCTGACCCCTTCCTTTATGAAAATCAAGGACTGTCCTCTTCTTTCATAGTCTACCCTAGAGATTGCAAAAAGTTGCTAAGGGCTTAAAAGCGGAAGCCAAGCAGATTCCAGTAATACAACGACCAAATAAAACAGGCTCCTGCTTTGGTACATGCCACATGAATTCATTTGGAATAAATTGGGACATGAATACGGCAAAAGTAATCAGTAATACAATATTAAGAAAGCTCATACTAATCGCTATCCAACGTGCTTGCACAATCACAGTTGGCAGCGCTGCTTGTTTTCGCCGTTGGCGTAAAATGGCTTGCATTGGCCAAACTAAAAGAGATGAAATAAACATAAATCCGCAAAAAAATATTATGCCAATTAATAATTGTTTGTTTAATGAATTCTTCATAAGATAATTTTTTAGTCGTTTTTTACAACTTTATAATGGGTTTGCAAGTTTTGTATGGATGCCCTCTTAGTCACTTATCACAGCCCGTGGTCTATGTTCCTATGACTTCCGATTTGCTATATGCCTCTATATTCCTTTTTCTGAATCCACTGAGGTCTTAAATCAGGTTTAATTATCAAAACATCTATAGGACCACCAATTGTCTTGGGTCTCGGTTGGAATCTTATAGTATCTATCGTGGTTCGTACAGCATATATCGCAAAATCTATTGCGTCTTGCAATGTAAAAAATTGATATGCTATCGGATAATGAGGCACTTCTTCCCAATCTCCTCGGTAATTTCTTAATTTACAAGGAAACAATAATCGAGCTATTATATCTCCCTCCCCGCCCCATGTACAGCCATATTCTATCCTTCCATTTTTGTAATTTGGACGATTGACATTTCTTGCTTGAATATTACAAACATAAACATAGGGAATACTTATTTTATTTTCTATCTTGAATCCAGTGACATGAAAATTGACATTTGGGTTTTTAAAAGGTTCTCCAAAAAAATCTAAAATAAGATTTGGAATATCGGTGATTTCCGTATCTTCTGTTATTTTTTCTTCCACAAACTTATTAACATATCCGGCTAAAGGTAGATTTTTTATTGCTGCATCTCCATAAATAGATAATCCGAATTTTTCTTTGATAATAAATAATTTCTGATTCGAATCACTTGAAGTAACCGACTGTAAAATGATTTTTTTATCGTTTTTTTCTTCCGAACGGGTTAGGGTAAGCCGACTATCAGCCGCCATAACGACACCCTCAGGAACATACATAGTAATAACAAATGACATCTATAAACCTCCTGCAGACATTTTTAAACTATGATAACTCCCTAAACCTGATTTGGCAATAGTTTAAGAAAAAATCCCAATTTTTTAACTTGGTTAGTCTTTTTTGAAAGGAAAAAGATCTGTCCCAAGTACTCGGAATGGATTTTCTATAATAAACCCATTTCTTTGAGGGCTTGGTTGACTTGGCTCACTTGCGGTGCATTTTCAAGCAAATATAGCACCACTCCCCTTTTGTTGGTCTAATTCCTAAAAAACTAGCCTGTCCCCTTTTTGTTTACTTAAATTGTCAAAAGTTGAGACCTACACCTTTGCGCTTCTTATGTATCAAGTCAAGACCTGATATGACACTCTTAGCATTCTCAGCCTTTTAAAAGCTAAATCCTAAGGTGGCCCCAACTGCCATACCTTTTGCAAAGAAATTATCAAATGAGGTAACGATAAATACCATCAATCTTAAATTGTCTCCATTTATGCCAGCATTGACCTTAAGACCAATGTCAGTTGAGAAATCGGAGCTCTCGCCAATCGAAAACCATTTGGTTAGTCCTGCACCAACAATGAAAAAATCAAAGTTGAGGTTTAATAGAACGGCTGGTGCTAAAAAAAAGTAGTTAAAATTATGGGTAATCATATAACATTCAGGACTTAACATTATCAAATTGTTAAAATGAATATCCATGTTAAGGCCAATCGTCCAATAAAATGGTTTGAAAGAAAATGAATCATCTGTAACGACCCCAGAATAAATGGATAAGTCCATATGTTCTGCTTTTAAACCATGGCTTGAAATAGCAAAAATTAAAACAATTGACAAAAAGAAAACATTTAATTTTTTCATTTGAACTCCTTTCAATTAATTATATTTTGAAGAGAATAATAATTTGCTTTCTGGGGTTAATTTGTAGATTTCCTCACCTCTTTGTTATCTCTCTCAACTTACTCGCTAAAAATCTATAACACAGGAAAAATGTAAAGTCAATGAGCAAGAGAATTTCTATTCAAAAATTTGTTATAATGCAAGACCTGCCCTCCAATAGCTTGCACTTTTATTATAGAGCCGCGTATACTTGACATTTTTTTTGCATATTAGTATTTTTTTACAGATAAAATAAATTTACTGATTTTTTATTAGGAGACTCGAATGATTATTCCGATTGGACATGAAACTGATACTGTGCGCAGGATTCCCTGGATAACATTTATCATTATGGGGCTCTGTGTAATTATTCATCTATTTATCTCTAGTGCAATAAAAAAATCCGAAATAGAGTTCAACAATATTGCCAAAGAATTGTTTGAATATTATTTTGAACACCCTTACCTTGAGTTGGATCCTGAAGTCGAAAAACTATTTTTTATCAGTGAAGAACATAAAAAGGCTATAAAGGAAACCTTGAGTTTATATCACAGGCAACTACCTGATAAGAATACTATTGTAAAAGAGCAAGAAAAATTAGATCAAATGGCTCAAGAGTTAAAAGATATTTTCAATAAAAATCCCTATAATCAATGGGGATTTATCCCCGCAAAACAAACTTTCCCTGGGTCTCTTACTTACATGTTTATACATGTTGGGTGGCTGCATTTGATTGGAAATTTGCTCTTTCTTTATTTGACCGGTCCCTTCATTGAAGATGTTTGGGGAAAACCGATTTACACGGTTTTCTATTTTGTAATGGGAATGCTTTCAGCACAAATGTTTGCTCTCCATTATCCTAATTTTTCGGGTCCTTTGGTCGGGGCTTCTGGAGCAATTTCTGGTGTCATGGGGGCTTTTTTAATCAGATATTGGAAGACTAAAATCAGGTTTTTCTTCATTCTTGTTGGACGCACTTTTGCAGCTCCTGCCTGGCTGATGCTGCCCTTATGGCTATTTTATGAAATTTTGAACGCCAAACTCATGGATGCGATTAACCCACAAGGTGGCGGAGTGGCCTACTGGTCACACGTTTGGGGATTTATTTTTGGTGTGATTGTTGCAATCGTGATAAAAATCACCAGAATAGAAGAATCCATCAATAAAAAAATCGAAGCTCAAACCTCCTATGTGGATAAAGGGTATAAAACCTCTCAAGAAGCCATGGCACTCGTACTAAATGGAAGGAAAGATGCGGCATATCAAATGCTCCTGGATGCTGCCAGGGAAAACCCAACACATCAAGAAGTTGGTGAAGCTTTATGGAATCTTAGTGTTGAAATGGGGAAAGAAAATGAAACAGTAACATTTTTTACCAAAATGATTGAAAATTTAATAAAACGCAATCAACTTAATTCTGCATTATTTTATTACAGACAATTAAAGACGAAGATTCCTGATGCTTCCATCGATACTTACGCAAAAATTATACTTATTGAATATCTGATTGAGAAGAAAGAATTTAAAGAAGCAGAAGAACTAACCAGAGAAATTCTTAATGAAATTGATTTGAATTCGCCACCTGGACTTTTATTGTATTTTTCCAGTACTGTGTTGAAACTTGACCGTTCATTAGCTGAAAAAGTTATTGCAGTCTCCCTTAGCCATCCTGAAATACCTGAAGATAAAAAGGCGGAACTAAAAGCAAAATTGAGTGAAACCTCTTAAAAAAAAGAACCAATCAAAATTAGTAACAGCATGGAATATTCAGCTATTACACAATCTCAAAGAAGGTCTTAGTTAAAGAACCCTTCTACCCAATAAAGCATACTCTACTTCTGTGGCTATAAAGGAAATCCTTCGCTATCGATGTTGTTTAGCTTTATACACACGTCATTAATAATGCAAAACTTGACCCTGTCAGTACCCTTTCTGCTCATTTTTGAGATATTTCTCAAGCCAGAGGTGAATTTCTTTCCACCAACGCACATTATTCTGTGGCTTGGAAATTACATGCCCTTCATCAGGAAATACAACCAGACGTGAAGGTATTCCCTGTCTCTGAAGAGCTGTGAACAGCTGGAAACTTTCTGTAAAGGGAACACGATAATCTCGCTCGCCGTGAGTTACCAACGTTGGTGTCTTGAAGTTGTGAGCATACCTATGTGGTGACCATTTTTCATAAAGTTCTGGTTCTTCCCATGGGCTTTTACCCATATCCCATTCAGGAAACCACAATTCTTCGGTGGCTCCATAGAAACTTGTCAAATTATATAAACTGGCGTGACTGACTATGCATTTAAATCGGTCAGTATGCCCCATGATCCAATTCACGGAATAACCGCCAAATGATCCTCCGATTGCAGCTTGTCGGGATTCATCAATGAAATCATAATGCTCAAGAACATAATCCAAGCCCTTTATAAGGTCTTCATAGCAACGTCCGCCATAATCTCTGGAAACCTGCTCACGAAAAGTAGAACCGTATCCGGTACTCCCTCGCGGGTTAATAAATACACCAACATATCCGGGAGAGGAGATTAACTGAAAAGTAAACCATGTGGTCATAAACCTATCCGCCCACATATTCTGTGGGCCGCCATGAATAGTAAGCACTACCGGGTATTTCTTCTCAGGATCAAATCCAGGGGGTCTCTGAATAAAACCGTGAACCTGGGTATTTTCAGCACCTGTAAACCAGAATTCTTCTAACTTGGGAAGATCTAATTCTTCTAAAAGCTTTGAATTGGTAAAGGTAAGCTGAATAGCTTTACCACCCGCAGCAGGCATAGTAAATAATTCATAAGGAAGGTCATTATATGAGCGAAGAAAAATCAAATTTTTCCCATCAGGCGTCATACCTATCTGACTATTGTAACCATCATTGGTAATTCTCTTGATATTTCCTCTTAAATCAACTTTATAAATGGAGTTATGTCCTTCTTCACGAACAGTGAAAAAAAGCGTTTTACTATCAGGAGCCCAGAGAATTTGTCCTATAGAGCGGTTAAGGTCATCAGTTAATCGAATATGTTTTTTTTCTTTCCTATCATAAACAACTAAGCGTTTGCGGTCTGATTCATAACCGACTTTTTCCATTGCTGTATAGGCAATGTAACGTCCATTAGGTGAATAATGAGGTTGTCTATCCAATGCAGGATTAGTTGTAATCTTTTTTTCCTTAAGCGTTTCTATATCCACAATGAAAAGATCATGATTTGTACTTATAGCCAGCATTGGATCTTCATTTTTCATATAGCAAATCTCTTTTCTCTCAGGAGAAATGTCAAAGTCATGATTGCTTGATAATGAGACCGGCGGAGCGTCAAAATCACCTGGGGTAAGATCTTTCATTGATCCATCCTCAACACGAACAAGGAAAATATGATTTCTCTCATCACCAAGCCACCTGTCCCATTGCCGAAAGAGCAAGCGATTGATTCTCCTGGCGTTACATTTTGGAAGTTCATCCTTTGTCCAATTCTCAATGTCTTTCTTTCCTTCAGAAAGCACTCTTGAACCACACAAGATATATCTGCTATCTTTCGACCATATGGGAGAGTACAGATCGGTCTGGGAAGAAGTGAGTTTTTGAGCCTCTCCCCCATCCACTCTGATGAGATAGAGATTAGCTACTCCATCTCTGGTAGAGACAAAAGCAATTTTTTCTCCATCTGGTGACCATCTCGGTGAATGGTCAGATTTTGGACTTCTGGTTAATTGTATAGGCTCTCCACCAGAAATAGGGATGAGCCAGATATCACTGTTAAAACTATTTTCCTTCAAATTTGGGACAGAGACAGTATACGCAATCCATTTTCCATCCGGCGATATTTGTGGATCTGAGGCCCTTTTCATTTTATAAAGGTCTTCTGGAGTCATGGAACGCTTGGATTGGGCAAAGGTCAACGGAATTAAAAATAAAATCAATGCCAAAAACAAAGTCACATATCTCTTCATTTTAACCTCCTGTGAAAGATTTACTATCAATAATTTCTCTTGAAAAAGCTCGATATTTTTTAACTTGTCTAACTGTTTTTTGAGATAGAATTTTGCTTTTTTGGTTAGCTGATACTTTCATTTACTAATTCCCTCCTTAGCTTTTAGCACAGGAAAAATATGAGGTCAAGAAAGGAAAGGCAGCATTGGGTTGATTTTTTTACAATAAGCTCATGTTTTGAGGGCCTGGTAAGCTCGGCTCATTTGTGGTGCATCTTTTCTATATATCTGTTCTCAATTTAATAATTGCTTGTTTTATGAATTCTTCCTAAGATAATTTTTCAGTCGTTTCTCCTTTCCTTTATTGTGGGTTTGCAAGTTATATATAGGTAAGCCTCATCTGTATTATATAATATTTATTAAAGCTAAAAATTCAAATTTCAAGGACTGACCCTCAACCTTCGCTACTTATAAAAGACGAAAAGACGAAAAAATTATTGGGTTTTTAATAATAATGCCTTAAAATTTTAAAAATACTATAATATTAAGCTCTTAAAAAAGTGATTATATCATTAGCTAAATATTCTTTCGCCATATAATAATTATATATATTTGAATGAAGCTTAAAAGCATCTTTAAGACTCTTCCTCATATTTCGATAACCTCTACCATCAGTTATCCAAACTAGTTCAACTCCTACTTCATTAAGTTTTCTATTAACTTCTACATAAGAGCGTTTTATTTCTGTGGGTTTTGAGCCTATTGTCACATAAAAATTAACTTCTATTCCAATTTTTATTTCATTATTATAATAAATTACAAAATCCACCTTTTTGAAACCTCCATCTTTATATAAAATCTTTCTTTCAGACTTGATATTTACAAATAATCCTTTTTCTTTTAATTTATTTTTTACTTCATTATTCAAGAAATATTTAATCAATTGCGTAAAGGCTCTACCTCCAATATTTTTTCTTTTATGCGTTTCTAACCCTACTTTTATACCTAAGAATGCATCACTGATGCTCTTGGTATTTAATATTTTATAAAGACCCAAATCAATAAGTAATTCTGAAATATATTCAGCTTCCTCTTCTTTACCCTTTTCTATTTTTTTACTTATTTCCTTTATATTCAGATCATCGCTTCTAGAAACAAAATAATTATCTGTATGCCCTAAAAGTAAAAATCCAACTGTAA
>JBHIEE010000084.1:0-13093 GCA_046760445.1 Candidatus Aminicenantia bacterium | reverse complement strand
ACTTAAGGTGTCTTTGAGTAAAAGTCTATCAAGAGAGCCTTTTTGAACTTCTTCTTTAGAGAGAAGGAGCAATTTATCCAGATTTTTAAGATAATCAGTATATTTAAAATCAAAGATGATTCCTTGTTCTGGATTCTTGGGATTTGGCTTTAGAGAAGCATCAAAGAGTCGGAATTCTTCAAAGTCTGTAAGTAGAACAATGAATACCTGTTTGGTATTCCAGGCGTAGGATTTGGCTTGGAGGATGTGGTCAATTTTATGGAGGGGCTCATGGGGAGCTTTAGCTTCAACAAAGAATTTGGTTTGACCATCAATTCGGAAATTATAGTCAGGTCTACCTGTAGTTTCTCCTTTTTCAACCACAACTTCTCTTTCATAAGGAGAAAGGCCTTTTACATTTCTCACATCCCAGCCTAATGCTTCAAATAGGGGATTAATAAAATCTATTTTGACTTGTTCTTCCAGATAGTCCTTGGATAGATAGTAATGTTTGTTCTTCTCAAATTTATCAACCAAAGCCTTAATTTTTTGTCTAATTTGTTCTTTATTCATTTTTTTATGCATTACTCTCTCTTAGAATTTCTTAAGGCAATCTAAAAATTCAGGATTTTTTATTCCCTTTGCCATAGGATAATTCCTTTCTGAACCTGTTCATAAAAAGTTGGGTCGTTGTCTTTAAGCTCTATTTCTCCTAATTCTGAGCGAACAACTAATTGCACTTTTCTTTTTAATTTTAATTTATTAATTTGAGCTTCTATCTTTTCTTTTTTATTATTGGTGACTACAAATAAATCCATATCGCTATCTTCAATGTCTTCCCCTCGAGATGAACTCCCAAAAAGAATTACTTTGGAAGATAACCTTTCCAATTTTTTGAGTATTGGCTGGATATAAATTATTGTTTTTAACACTTTCAATTGTTTTACAACAGGATTTTTATAATTTAAGGAGTATAAATGTATTTTGCCTTTTTTATACATAAGTATAAAATTAGTTTTTATAAGTTCTCTTAATGCATAATTAGCTCCTGACTTACTAATCCCAAGTGCTTCTCGAATTTCCCTCTCTACAAATTCCTTCCCAGGATAGTCCAAGAAAAAATTTAAGACTTTCTGTGAATTAGTAGCCACTAAGATTTTTTGATTTTTGTTCATAATATTATCCTATTGTCCAATATTTTGAACCATCGTCCATTATATTGGAAGATTCAATATCTGTCAATACCTCTTTGCCTTTACAACATTAAATATATACTCATTGTAGAAAGCAAATTTTAGATTGTCAAATAAAAGTTTCGGTTCGAAAATTCTTGACGAGAATATAGTAATTTGGTTAATATAAAAACACCATATTAATAGAAAAGTTCGGATATGTGGAAATTATCGGAAATTGTTTAAAGAGGAGGTGTTAAGTGCACAAGATAACAGCGTATATTGAGAAGGACCCAGAAACTGGGTTATATGTGGCGATTGTTCCAGGAATTCCTGGTGCTCATACTCAAGCAGAGAATTTAGATGAGCTTCAAAAGAACCTTAAAGAAGTAGTTGAGTTATGCCTGGAGGAAATGGACCCAGAAGCTAAAAAACAAATACCTGAATTTGTAGGAATTCAACAAATTGAGGTTATAGGTTGAGTAAGCTCCAACTTATAGATGCTAAAAGAATGGAGAAGTTGTTGTTTCTATTGGGTTTTGAGAAGGTTCGTCAGAAGGGAAGCCATGTCTTTTACAGGCATCCCGATGGAAGAGTTACCACCGTTCCTCACCATAAAGGGAGAGTATTAGCACGTCCGTTAATAAGAGAAATTTTAAAGGAAATTGAACTCACTATTAATGAGTATAATGAGTATTTGAAAAAATTATGACTGAGGATTTTAGGATCAAATTATAATTGGTTTTACAAAAGATGAAAGAAGGACTGTGGTTCATTCAAAAATTCACAGAAGGGGTAATTTTCCAGTATAAGATTAACAAAATCTATTTCACTGGAGAAACTTCCTTTCAGAAGATCGATATTCTGGATATAGCTGTTTTAGGAAAAAGTCTCTTTCTAGATAAAAAAATTCAGTCAGCAGAAATTGATGAATTCGTCTATCACGAAGCTTTGGTTCATCCTGCAATGATGGCTCATTCTAATCCTGAAAGAGTATTAATTATTGGTGGAGGAGAAGGTGCAGTATTGAGGGAAGTACTTAAACATAATTCGGTTCATCAGGTAACTATGGTCGATATTGATAAAGAACTGGTCGAGTTATGTGCTAAATATATGCCTGAATGGTCAAAAGGTGCTTTTGAACATCCTAAAACAAAATTGATTTTCAATGATGCTCGGAAATTTATCGAACAGGCAAATGAGAAATTTGATGTAGTTATTTCTGATTTGACTGAACCTATAGAAAAAGGCCCTTCTTTATATCTATTTACCCGTGAATTCTACCAGCATGTTTTTGATGTTCTTGATGAAGAAGGGATTCTGATTGTTCAATCAGGAAGCACTGATCCCTTCTACAATCACTTTTTTTCATCTATTTTCAAAACTCTGGAAAGCGTATTCCCTACAGTGAAGCCTTACTGGACTTTTGTTTTTTCCTTTAATATCCCCTGGGGTTTTAATTTAGCTTTCAAAAAAGGTGAACAAATGGATACTTCTGATAAAGAGATTAGTCAGAGAATTAATGAGAAACAACTTGGGAAGCTTAGATTTTTTCATTCTGATTTAAACAAGGGTCTGTTCTCTCTCCCTCTTTATCTTTGTGAAGCACTCACTAAAGGGAGAATTTTAACAGATTCCCAGCCTTTTATTTGGGAAGTTTAATCTATGGAAAAGTCCTCGAAAAAACCCTCCAAGGGCAAATTATGGATAAAAGAAAATCATTCTCCCTATCATGGTCTCTTTTTTGAAGTTAATAAAACTCTTTACGCTGAGAAATCTCCCTACCAAAAAATTGAAGTAATAGAGAATAAATTTTTTGGGAAGGTATTGTTTTTGGATGGATTAATAATGACTACTGAAAAAGATGAATTTTTCTACCATGAAATGATTACTCATCCTGCGTTGGTCACTCATCCTGCTCCAAAGGAAATTTTAATTATTGGAGGAGGGGATGGGGGGGCCCTTAAAGAGGTTCTTCGCTATTCAATTGAAAAAGTAATTCTGGTTGAAATAGATCAAAAGGTGATTGAGGTTTCAAAGAAGTTTTTTCCTCAACTGGCTTTTAGTTTTGAAGATGAGAGAGTAGAAATCATTTTTGCAGACGGTGCTGATTATGTCAAAAGTTCAGACCGTCACTTCGATATAGTGATTATTGATTCCAGTGATCCAGTAGGTCCGGCCAAAGTTCTCTTCCGGAAAGAATTCTTTAAAATTTTAAAGCACAGGTTAAATCAGAATGGAATTATTGTTGCTCAGACAGAATCACCTTTTTATCATTTGGAAACAATTAAGGAATTAAGTTCTATTTTTAGAGAGATATTTTCTATTGTGAAATTCTATACCTGTCCTGTGCCTACTTATCCAGCTGGTTTCTGGTCATTTGTATTTCTTTCCGAAAATATTGATCCTTTCCAGATAAGAAGAGAACCTCCTTCCTCTCTCAAATATTTCAATTTAGAGATTCACCGTGCTGCTTTTTCGCTTCCCAATTTTCTAAAACAAGCTTTAGATTAAAAATTTATAATTTTTTTATTTTAATGTTTCCGTTTAAGGTGGAAAGGGAAATAAGTACTCCTCCCTGACCAATCTTGGAGGAGATTTTTTCAGCAGGAAGTGTTTGATTTAAATCGAATTCACTGGATATGGTGCCGTTAGAGGTTTTAGCTTCGATTTGAGCATTTACCTCAGGTTGGAGATAGATGGTAATGTTGCCTTGCTTGGTGGTTAATCTGATTTGGTCTTCTTCTCGAAGATCATAAAGGCTGGCTTTGATTGAACCATTAGCGGTTGAAGCAGAAAGTGAACCTGAGAAGTTCTCAACTTCAACTTTTCCGTTTATTAGATTGATAATTGCTTCTCCATAAAGGTCAGAGATAAAAATATCCCCATTTGTATTGGAAATGTCTTTTAGCTCTATCGGGCGGGGAACCTTCAGATAATAGTCAACAATGTTTTCTTCCTGATTTTTTCCAGTGAATTGAGTTTTGATTTTGATGAAATTCTCAAATTTATCGAGATGAACTTTTGGCTGAGAATAATTCTTCCAGAGCCAGTATACTCTTCGTTCATATCCCCGAGGGATTATTTTTTCAGCAAAAATTTCCACTTCTTCCTTGTCCCAACCGTGAATTTCAATGTTGCCGTTAATATTTTCTAAAGAAATGGTTCCTCCTGGGTCAAGATAAATAATTTTATGAAATTCATTAATTGGCAGAGCAACTTCGACATCAGAAGGATTCTCAACCACAATTACACAAGAAGTTAAAAGAATAAGAAAAGCAGCTAATAAGCAAATCTTCTTCATTTTTTCCTCCATTTATCTATACGAAATTAATAAATTGGAAGTTTTATAAAAAATAAATTTTTATGTTTCCGTTAGTAGAATAAAGTTCAATCAGGCCTTCTCCTGTTCCAAATTTTTTATCAATTTCTTTAAGTTGAGTGGACTCCTCGGCAGAAATAATATCTCCCTGAATATTTCCTTGTCTGGTAACAGCTTTGATCCTGGCATTAAAAAGAGATGGAAGAAAAAGAAGAATGTCTCCCTCGTTTGTCTCTAAAATGATTCGGTCATTTTTCTTGATTTCATAAATTCTAACAGTAATATTTCCCTCTCCAGTCATTGCCTGAAGGTATCCTGAAAAATCCTCGATTTCAATGTCCCCACGATTTATTTTGAGAATGATTTCTCCGTAGACTTGGTAAAGATAGACATTCCCTTGATTAATATTTATTTCTTCAAGCTTTATTTTTTCTGGTAGTCTGAGGCGATAATTTACTTCAACCTGTTCAGGATGAATGGAAGGAGGAAGAGTTTTAATTGTTAATTTTTTATCAGTTTTTTTTATTTCGATGTCGGTTTCTCTAACTCTTCTTGATGAACCAACTTTTAAAGCTTTAATTTCTAATTTTTCTTTTTTCCATCCCATTATTTCCAGGGAGCCATTCAGATTTTCAATTTTGATTTGAGCATTCTCAGGGCAATTGAACTCCCGATAAAACGATCTTGGAGATAAAGAAATACAGGAAGAACATATGATTAAAACAAGAAATATCTTTAATAAATTTTTGATTTTCATTTTATATTAAGTTTAAATTAAGAAATGATTTTAAATCAAGAAGAAAATTTATTATAATTAAAAAATGATTGAAGGAAAAGTTGCCTTAGTAACAGGAAGCAGTCAGGGATTAGGGAGAGAAATCTGTCTTAGACTAGCTGAGGAAGGAGCTTTAGTTGCTGTCCATTATTTTCAGCACAAAGATTCAGCTGCTGAAACACTCAGAATGATAAAAGAAAAAGGAAGGAAATCAAATTTTTACCAGGCAGATTTGACTGATCACCAGGAGGCATTAGGCTTAATCAAAAAAATTGAGAAGGAATGGGGTAAAATTGATATTTTAATCAATAATTTTGGGCCAATTATTTTTCAACCCTGGGAAGAAGTGACAATTGATGTGTGGGATTATATTATTCGAGCCAATTTATATAGCGCCTATTTTTGTTCAAAAGCAGTACTTCCAGGGATGAGGAAGAGAAAATGGGGAAGAATTATTAATATTGGCTACAATCGGGCAGAGCAGTTGATTGCTTTTCCTAACATTACCCCTTATGCTATTGCTAAAACAGGCCTTCTCATTTTAACTCGAACTATGGCTCAGGCTGAGGCAGGATATCAGATAACAGTTAATATGGTTTCTCCTGGATTAATGGAGAAGGGAATAAAACCTGCTCAAACAAAGATTCCTGCTGGTAGGCCGGGCAATTTTAAGGAGGTGGCTGAAGGGGTTATATTTTTAGTTTCTGATAAAGCAAGCTACATCACAGGAACGAATCTGATTATTGCTGGTGGCTGGAAAATTTAAAATCGGGAAAATTTTAAACTCTTAAAATAAGATTCTGAAATAAAGTGACAAATATTGTCAGAAAAGACAATATTTGTTAATAATAATCAAATAAAAATAGAAAGTTAATTAATAAAATTTATTTTATATTAATCTCTTATTGAAATTGAATAATTGGCACATAATTTGCAAATTTAGATAAAGAAAAGGGAAAAAGGAAAGGTTTTTAGAAAGAAATTTTTTTTTAGTTTTATAACTGAATCGAATTAAATCGGAGGGAGGATTTTTATGAATAAGGAAAGGTTTGTTGGTGTATCTGTAGCCTGTAAATTAATTGGTATTTCGCGAGAAAGACTTTATTCGTGGGAAAAATTGGGGATTATTATCCCAAAGTATGAACAAGATAAATTCAGAAAAGTTAGAAAGTATTCCGAGGAAGAAATCCGATGGGCGATTATGGCTCGCCAGTTAATTGAGAATGAAGGTTGTTCTTTAAAAATAGTGGCTCAAAAAATAAGAGAGGCTCGAAAGTAGCCTGTTTTGAAATAATTTGATTTTTTTTGAAGTTTTTTAAGGAAGAGAATGAATGAGGAATTAGAGAAGTGGAAAAGATAAGAAAAATAGAAGAAGACTTCAGTCAGGAGTCAACTCGGACATGGAGCAGAGTTTGTGGTTGGATTACCGATCATAAAAGTAGAAGAGGTCATCCAGCGGGAAGAACAGTCATTAAGGAGAAAAGAAGAAAAAAAGAAAATTTACACTGAAGCAAACAAAGCTCTTCAGGTTTTAGATATAGTATCGATACAGCTCAATCTGGGAAGCGTAAAAAATAAGTTTGGTCCACATTCGTGAGAGGATGTAAATTTGTTGCCAGATGAAAACAGCAAGAATGAGAAGAATATGATTTTTTGGTAAAAGATGAGCGATTTCCATATAGATGACAGCAAATATTAAAGTGACCAGTCCAATCAGCAAATAAAGTCCCCAGGCTTTAAAAAATCTTTGAATTAGAAAGTTAAGAGTAAACAATGTTTCTTTCAACACCTTTTTACTATCTGAAACCACTAATCTGATTTTCGCGTAATCAAAAAACATAGTAACTATAGTAAAGAAGACAATAAAAATAATAATTTTTAAGTTGCTGACAATAATCAACGGCCATTCAGTGACTGCATTTTTAGTGAAAACTCCAAGAAAGAGACCAATCAGCCGGTAAATAACGCCGAGGAAAAGTAGATAGCCAAGAATTGAAATGAGAAACAATTTGAAAAATCTCCAGAAATATTGACCACAATCACTGAAAAAATTCCTCAAGGTCACTTTTTCATAAGGAACATTTAATCGGCCAATAATTCCACCATGGAGGAAAATGTAAAGAAGAAGATAAATGATGGCAGGAGCAATTAACCAACCAGTTAGAGTTGGAGCTAAATTTTGAAATCTATAGATTGTATCACCCAACCAGAAAAGGTCAAATCTCTGGACTAAATTATCTCCCATTAAAGATTTTGAAATGTTACGATGAATTAAAATGTAAATTGGTGTGACCAACATCAGAGAGAAAAGAAAATTAATTACCCAGAGATAAATAATTATTTTAAAATTTTTATTGGTCGTTGAAATACCTTTTAAGAATAATTTGAATATTCCCATCTTTCTTCCTCCTTAGCTCAGGATGATGACAAATTGCATCAGGTTTTGTATCCAGAAAAGAAATTTATTGGTCCACCGTAGCGCTCCAGTGCGGTCTAGTTTTAGTTTTAAACTATTATTGGTTATATTAGCATCAATTAGAAAGAGGTTTTCAGGATCAACCTGTGCGTATTTAACCTTTGATTTTCGAATAAATTTGAATTTAGCCCACCGAGCTTTACCATCCCAGTATTTTACTTTTTCAGTGCCGTCTTCAAAAACAATTTTAATTTTTAATTTAACATCTCCACCCAGTTTTGCTTCTCCAAATCGTCTGACCTTGATAATCGAAAGATATTGAGGTTGTTTAATTTCTTTATCCATTTTCTGAGCTTTTTCAATGGTAATTTCTATTTTCTGGCTGTCTTTATCAAATACTCCTCGGGCAGTTTTAATTCTTTTTGAAGATACTGAAGAAACTCCATAGTCAAATTCATTGGTGTTAAAGAATAATTCTTCAAAAAACCAGTTCATATTCCGACCAGAAATCTCATTGACAACACCAATGAAATCCTGGGTAGTGGGATGCTTAAAGCGAAATCTCATTTGAAAAGTTCTGAGCACTCGAAGCATAACATCTTTCCCCAAGATATTTTCCAAAGTATAGAGACAGGTTGCAGCTCGTCCATAGACATTTCCACTATAGCTTGTTGGACTGTAAAATTGCCAGGATTTATTAACTATTGGATCATATTTGACAACAGTAATGCCATATGCTCGGGCTAAGTAATACTTATAAGCTTTAATAGAATCAATATAACGGGTATAAGGAATACCACCGATATAAATGGGGATAGTAAACGGACCATAGGCTTTAGCCAGTACATTACCATCTGAATAGCTATTGATCCCCTCATCTAGCCAGGCTTCCTCAAATTCATTATTGGCAGACATTCCATACCAATAACCATGACCGAATTCATGAACAATCACTCCCTCTGGAATGGGAGCCCGTTTGCTTAGAAATATTTTCGTGCCAGCAGTAAAAAGAGTCGGATACTCCATTCCACCACATCTACTTCTAAAAGGAGGGTCAACCATAGTTATAGTTTCATAAGGATAAGGACCATACCAAAGACCAAAATATTTAATGGCCATTCTCAAAGCTTTGAAATGTCTTTCCACTTGACCTTTGTGCTCAGGATTAATAAGAAGAATCATTTTTACATTTTTAAGCTTGATTTCCTCAACTGGAAGTTGAAGAATTCTTGATAATTCTTCATATTCTTCAGGAGTAACTTCTTCATCAGCAATGAAATCTCGTTCGATTTTAATGTAGTCAGGGTCTACTGTCCAGGCAAAATCATGGATATGATTTTGCCAATAGGTATAAGTAACTGTTCCCTTTTCTTTATTTACTTGAGAAGCAATTTGTTTTCCTGAAGCACCAACCACAAATTCTTGAGGAATAGTGATATGAACTTTGAATTCAGCAAAATCAGCATAAAATTCACTGTTCAGATGATATTGATGACAATTCCAGCCTTTTCCTTCCTCATAAACTCCTGGTTTAGGAAACCACTGAGCAATAAAATAGGCGTTGTGATAATAACCTGCTCGACGAATTGTTCTTGGAATTTTGGCTTCGAAATTAAGCTCTAAACTCAATTCCTCTCCGGGTTTTAAAGGTTTAGGGAGAAGGACTCTCATTACTGTCTGGTCATCAGGATGAGGGGGTTCATCAACGGGCATAAATTGGATGGTGGAAGTTAAGTCAGTTCCATCAATCAGCTTAATGTTTTTAATATTAATCCAACCCCATTCACTGTCTTTAACCTTTATTCCAAAAAGTCTGACCTCTCTTAATTCTTCAATCATTGCACTCTTTTCATTTTTAAAAGCATTCCAGTAAAGATGAAACCAGAAGTCAGTAATTTCATCTTGGGTATGGTTAAACCAGGTAATAACTTCCTTTCCGTGAAGCATTCGGTTTTGATGATCAAGCTCAACCCAGATTTCATATTTAATAGTATCAATTCGTTCTTCAGCTCGGGCAAAGGGAAATAAAGTTAAAAATAAAGAAATGATGATAAAGAAAGAAAAAATTACTCTTCTCTTCATATAAACCTCCCTTCTTTATTTTATCTGAATTTATTCATCCTAAGGATAAGAAATACAAAAGAGAAAGTCAATAGTAGTATAAGGTTAAGAATAACATTTTGACATTTCAGCAAACAGGATATACAATTTTTAAACAAGGGTTTTTAAATGATCCTAACAAAGAGAAGATATTCAAAAATTCCAAATATCAAAAACATTAAATCGTGAAGAGTAAGGAGTAAAGAGTAAAGTGATAAACAACACCTTGCGACTTACACTTCTTAGATTTGACATTCATTTGGCATTTGCCTGTCGGCAGACAGGAGTATTCGGGAGAAAACCTACATCACAGTTGGGTTTTCAAAGTCGAAAACGTTCTTTAAAGTAAGGAGGTTAAAAGTGAAGAAAGTTTTCTTATTTCTGCTAATTTTCTCATTTCTTTTTATTTTGGGTCAGGCAAAAGAGAATTTTATTGGAAAGGAAACATCTTCAATAGAAAAGAGTGCTCTGGAGAAAAAAGCTGCTATTGGGACGAAAAGATCTGATAGCGATAAAGAAAAAATTGCTGAAAAGAAATTAGAATATATTGTGACTATTGAAACAGATAAAGGAAATATAGTTTTTAAAATGTTTCCTGAGTATGCTCCTAATACTGTAGCTCGAATCACTGAACTTATTCAACAAGGATTTTACGATGGACTTACTTTTCATCGAGTCGTCCCGGGGTTTGTCATTCAGGGAGGAGATCCATTAGGGAATGGGACAGGTGGAACCGGGGTAAAGTTAAAGGCTGAATTTAATGAGCTTCCTCATAAAACAGGCACTGTCGGGATGGCTCGAGCAGCGGATCCGGATAGTGCAGACTGTCAATTTTATATCTGTTTGGCTCCTCAACCTCAGCTTGACAGACAATATACTGTTTTTGGTCAGGTAATAGAAGGGTTGGATATCATTCAAAAGATTGAAAAAGGTGATGTTATGAGGAAGGTAACAATTAAATAATTATGAATTTTGAATTATGAATTTTGAGTTATGAGTTATGAATTAAGAGAGCTCCTTAGATAATAAGGGGAGCGAAAACCAGTGAGACGACAGCCATTAACTTAATTAGGATATTCATTGAGGGGCCAGAGGTATCTTTAAGAGGGTCTCCCACGGTGTCTCCGACAACAGCCGCAGCATGAACGGGAGTTCCTTTTCCTCCAAGGTTTCCTTCTTCAATCCATTTTTTAGCATTATCCCAAGCAGCGCCAGCATTAACCATAAATATTCCTAAAAGCACACCAGTTGAGGTTGCTCCAGCTAAAAACCCGCCTAAAGACTGAGGACCGATTAAGAAACCTACTACCAGAGGAACAATTATTGCCAGAAGACCAGGAAGAATCATTTCCAGTAAGGCTCCTTTAGTAACAATATCAATACAAGAATTATAATTGGGTTTTGCTTTATCTTCCATTAATCCTTTTATTTCTCGGAATTGTCTTCTTATTTCATTTACCATTCGATCGGCTGTCCGCCCGACAGCTTTCATAGTTAAAGCAGCAATAACAAACGGCATCAGAGCACCAATTAATAATCCAATTACAGTATCGACTTCTGTCAAATCGATGGAGGACAGTCCTACTGTTTTCTGATAAGCAGAAAATAAAGCTAAAGCAGTTAGGGCTGCTGAACCAATGGCAAAACCTTTTCCTATAGCAGCCGTAGTATTCCCTAAGGCATCCAGTTTGTCAGTTATTTTTCGAATTTCCTGTCCAGCTCCTGACATCTCAGCTATTCCTCCAGCATTATCAGCAATTGGTCCATAAGAGTCAGTTGACATTACTATTCCAATGGTTGATAGCATCCCAACCGCAGAAAGAGCAATACCGTAAAGCCCTCCAAATTTATAGGCTAAATAAACAGCACCAGCAATGGTCAGAAGAGGAAGAACAGTGCTTTCAAAACCAATGGCAAATCCAGTGATAATTGTTGTTGCTTTTCCACTCTGGGAACTACGGGCAATAGTTTTAATCGGAGGACCAGAGGTGAAATATTCACTTTCCAAACCGATTAAAACCCCTGCTATTAATCCTGCTAACACAGCCCAGAAGATTCTTGTCTCACCTAAAATTAGATTTACTCCAAAATAAGCTCCAACGATGAATAAAATTCCACTAACATAAGTAGCGTTTCTTAAAGCTGATTGAGGATTTATTCTTTTCAAAAAATTCATAGAAAGTACACCCGCAATAGAACAAAGCAAGCCAATGACTATTAAAGCTAAAGGAAGGGACATATATTTAATAGCTGCTTGGCCAAAGGTGGCTCCAATAGCCATCGTGGCTACTACTGACCCAACATAAGATTCGAATAAATCTGCACCCATGCCTGCTGTATCGCCCACATTATCTCCGACATTATCAGCAATTACTCCTGGATTTCGGGGGTCATCTTCAGGAATACCCACTTCTATTTTCCCGACTAAATCAGCTCCAACATCTGCACTTTTAGTGAAAATTCCTCCTCCTACTCGAGCAAATAGAGCAATTGAACTTGCTCCCATAGCAAATCCATTAATGACTAATGGTTCTTTAAAGAAAAAATAAAACAATCCTAAACCAACTACTCCCAAGGCAGCAACAGAAATTCCCATTACTGAACCGCCTTGAAAAGCAATGCTTAAAGCCGGTGGGGTTCCCCCAGAAATAGCTGCTTGAGTGGTTCTTACTGCTGCCCGGGTAGAAGCTTTTAAACCCATAAATCCAGCTAACATTGAACAAGAGGCACCTGTTAAAAAAGCAAGACTGGTGTAGATAGAGAATAGTTTCCATAGAATAAAGAAAATGACAATGATGTAAAAGCCAATTATTGAATATTCTCTCTTTAAAAAAACCATTGCTCCGGAGTGAATGATTTCTGAAATTTCATTCATTTTTTCAGTGCCTACAGGAGCTCTTTTCACTAAGAAATAGGTCACAATGGCAAAACCAAGACCTAACAGTCCAATTGCAAAAGAATAAACAGGTATGGTTAATATTTGCATTGTCTTGACCTCAATCTAATGGTGATTGAAAAACTTATATACCATAGAACGAGAGATTATTCAATCGAAAATTTTTAGAGTGGTCTCAAATCTAAATTCTCTCTTATTAAAAGGGAGGTTTTTAGCTTTTGCCCTGTTAACCCCCTTGTAATAATGAGCGTTTTCGACTTTGAAAACCCAACTGTGGTGTAAGTTTTCTCCCGAGTACTTGGGATTGGCTTCACCCCGTATAATTTCTTTACGGGGTTCCACCTCCACAAAAATTAAAACCCCAAATCCCAATGACCAAATGACCAAATGACCAAAACAATTATTATACTTATCAAAAAATCCAAAGTCCAAA
>JBHIEE010000083.1:0-13358 GCA_046760445.1 Candidatus Aminicenantia bacterium | reverse complement strand
TTTAAGATTACAGCCAAATTTCCTAAAGAGGAAGTATATTCATTAGTAAGCCAAATGAGGAACTCTTCAAGATCAGTCCCGGCCAATATAGCAGAAGGATGGTCTAAAAGAAGATATGAAAATTTATTCAAAAAACATTTAACTGATGCTATTGGTTCTTGTGACGAGATAAAAGTCTGGTTAGATTTTTCTTTAGATTGCAATTATATAGATGGTAAAATTCATGTGGAGTTAATAGAAGAATATAGTAAATTGGGGAAAATGCTGTTCAAACTTTTAGAAAACTGGAAAACTTATGCGTAATAAACATCTTGCTTCCTGCCTCCAGCATCCAGCTTCTATGAATAAAATTAGGAATTTTGCTTTGATAGCTCATATTGATCATGGAAAATCTACTTTGGCTGACCGGCTTTTGGAAAAGACAAATGCTCTTCCTTCCCGGGAAATGAGAGAACAGGTTCTGGACAGTATGGAGTTGGAAAAAGAGAAAGGAATCACCATTAAAGCCCATACAGTAAGACTCAATTATCGAGCAAGCGATAACCAAGAATATATTTTGAATTTAATAGATACTCCTGGTCATGTTGACTTTAGCTATGAAGTTTCAAGAAGTTTAGCTGCTTGTGAGGGAGCATTATTAATTATTGACGCTTCACAAGGAGTAGAAGCTCAAACCTTAGCCAACACCTATCTCGCCATAGAAAACAATCTGAGCCTTATTCCTGTGATTAACAAAATAGATTTATCCAATGCAGATGTTGACCGCAGCCTGGAACAACTCAAAAATATTGTTGGTCTAAATCCAGAAGAAGCAATTTTAGTTAGTGCCAAATATGGAACAGGTGTTGACGAAGTCTTAGAAGATATTGTTCAATTAATTCCTCCTCCCAAGGGAAACACTGAAGCACCATTAAAAGCATTAATCTTTGATTCTTGGTTTGATTCTTATCGAGGAGCAATTGTTTTAGTTCGTTTAATTGATGGGATTATAAAACCAGGGATGAAAATTAAACTTATGTCTAAAGGAGTTTCTTATCAAGTAGAGGAAATTGGAGTTTTAACCCCCAAACCTCAAAAAGTTGGAACCTTAGGAGCCGGTGAAGTTGGTTATCTAATTGCTGGAATAAAAAATCTGAGTCACACTCGGATTGGAGATACCATTACCCAGGAAGACAATCCCACCCGTTCACCTTTTCCTGGCTTTAAAGAAGCCAAACCAATGGTCTTTGCCAGCCTTTTCCCTGTCGGAGGAACCAATTATCAAATGTTGAAAGGTGCTCTCCAAAAACTTAGTTTAAATGATTCTTCCTTTCAGTTTGAACCTGAAAACTCTCCTGCCCTTGGAGTAGGTTTCAGATGTGGATTTTTGGGTCTGCTTCATAAAGAAATTATCCAGGAAAGATTAGAAAGAGAATTTAATCTCAGCTTAATCTCAACTGCTCCATATGTTCAGTATAAAATTTATACTTCTGATCATCAGGTAATAGAAGTGAATAACCCAAGTAAATTCCCTCCTCCTGAAAAAATTAAAAAAATTGAAGAACCCTTTATTACTGTTTTGATTCTAACTCCAGATACATACTTAGGTTCAATTTTGAAATTAGTCGAGAGCCGACGGGGTATGAACCAGAACGGTTCATACCGGGGCGAACAGAAAGGCATAGAATATATAGGTACTAACCGGATATTGATTACTTACCAATTACCTTTAAATGAAATTGTCTTTGATTTTTACAATCAATTAAAATCAGTTTCCCATGGTTATGCCTCAATGGATTACTATTTCTCGGGCTACCGTGAATCTTCTCTGGTTAAGCTTGATTTGTTGATTAACAGGGAGAAAGTAGATGCTCTATCTCTTATTGTGCATAAAGATAAAGCCTATCAGAAAGGAAAAGCACTGGTCACCAAAATAAAGGAAGTGATTCCCCGACAGCTGTTTGAAGTTTCTATTCAAGCAGCAATTGGAAAAAGAATTATTGCTCGTGAGAGAATTAAACCTTTAAGAAAGGATGTAACTGCTAAATTATACGGCGGTGATTACACCCGTAAAATGAAATTATTAGAAAAACAGAAGGAGGGTAAGAAGAGAATGAAAAAAATTGGGAGGGTTGAAATTCCCCAGGAAGCTTTTCTGGCACTCCTTAAGGTATAGGTGAATGGGTGATTGGGTTATTGGGTGAGTGGGTGAATGGGGGATTGGGAATGACCTAACAACCCAGTAACCTAATAACCCAATAACCTGGTTGGTTAGTTAGTTTTTGGGAGAGGAAGATGTTACCAACGATTAAATGGGATCACGAGAAAGTAATTATGATAGACCAAAGAAAATTGCCTTTAGATGAAGTCTATTTAAATCTGACTTCTTATGAAGAGGTAGCTGAAGCAATAGAAAATATGGCTATCCGTGGAGCACCAGCTATTGGGGTGGCAGCTGCTTTTGGAATAGCTCTGGGTTTTTCAAAAATTAAAAATAAAAATAATTTCATGGAGGAATTTTATAAAATCTGTCAAACATTTGAAAGAACAAGACCCACTGCTCGAAATTTATTCTGGGCAATAGAAAGAATGATTATTTTTTTTGAGCAAAATAAGGATTTAGAATATGAGGAATTAAGAAAAAAAATAATTGATGAAGCATTATTAATAGAAAAGGAAGATATTGAAACTAACAAAAAAATTGGTTATTTTGGGAGAGAACTGATTAAGGACGGGAATACAATTCTAACCCATTGCAATGCTGGAGCCTTAGCAACAGCAGGATTTGGCACTGCTGTAGGAGTGGTGAAAGCTGCTTTTAATCAAGGAAAAAAGATAATGGTATATGTTGATGAAACCCGACCATTCCTCCAGGGAGCAAGACTTACTGCTTGGGAACTCAAAAGAGAAGGAATCCCCTTTGTCCTCATCACAGATAATATGGCTGGGTGGATGATGAAACAGGGAAAAATTTCTTTAGTTATTGTGGGCGCAGACAGAATTGCTGCCAATGGAGATACAGCCAATAAAATTGGAACTTATTCTCTGGCTGTTTTAGCTAAAGAGCATAACATCCCATTTTATGTTGCTGCGCCTCTTTCAACCATTGACTTCTCTCTTTCGGATGGAAACAAAATCAAGATTGAAATGAGAGATGAAAAAGAAATTTTAGAAATTAACTCAGTACCTATTGCTCCTTTGGGCAGCAGAGTCGAAAATCCAGCTTTTGATGTTACTCCTGCTAAATATATTACTGCGATAATTACGGAAAAAGGCATAGCTAAACAACCATATCAAAACAGCCTGAAAAAATTAAGAAATAAGGACAAAAAATGACCTAATTAAGGAGGATTTAAAAATTCTAAGCACTAAATCCTAAATACTAAACAATCTCAAATGACTAAAATACAAAATTCAAAACAGTATGATTTAGAAGAGCGAACTCTAAAGTTTGCTAAAGAAGTGATAGAATTTACAAAAAAACTCCCCAAAACAATAGCTAATATTGAAATAATGAAACAACTCATTAGATCTTCCGGCTCTATTGGTGCAAATTATATCGAAGCAAATGAAGCTCTAAGCAAAAAAGATTTTATAATGAAAATTAAGATTTGTCGAAAAGAATCCAAAGAGAGTAGGTATTGGCTACAACTTATTGAGTCAGATGAACAACTTAGCAAAGAAAAAAACCAATTATTGATTAAAGAAGCAACTGAGCTTATGAAAATCTTTGGCGCTATTTTAGAAAAGATGAAGTAAATTTTGAACATTGGAATTTGGAATTTTGATATTGTTTAGAATTTAGAAATTAGGATTTAGGATTTAAAATGTTTATTTTAGGCATAGAAACTTCTTGTGATGAAACAGCAGCTGCAGTTTTAAAAGACGGCCACGAAATCTTGTCTAACATTGTTTTATCCCAGGATGAACTCCATGCTCCTTATGGGGGAGTTGTCCCAGAGCTTGCCTCGCGTCAGCATATCAAAACAATCAACTGGATTGTCGAAGAAAGTTTATCTCGAGCAGGAATAAAATTGAACCAAATAGATGTTTTCGCTGTTACTCAGGGACCTGGATTAATCGGGTCTTTATTGGTTGGTCTCTCCTTTGCCAAAGGTTTGGCTTATCATTTTCAGAAGCCTCTAATCGGCGTTGATCACCTTCAGGCTCATATAGAAGCTGCTTTTCTGGAATACAATGATATCTTATTACCAGTATTAGCCCTGGTGGTTTCTGGCGGCCACACCAGCCTTTTCTTTATACCTAAAAAACTCACTTACCAACTCATTGGGAAAACAAGAGATGATGCGGCTGGAGAAGCTTTAGATAAAATAGCAAAATTCTTGGAAATAGGTTATCCAGGTGGACCGATTATAGATAAACTGTCTGAAAAAGGAGAAACTAAAAAATTTAAATTTTCTTTACCTAAAATGAGTGATGAAAGTCTCGATTTTAGTTTCAGCGGTTTAAAGACAGCAGCTTTAAAATATATCAAACAATTAAAAATAACCCAGGAGAGTCCTCTGATTTATGACTTTTTAGCCAGTTTTCAACAGGGAATAATAAATTCTCTACTAAAAAATGTTACTCGCGCTTTAAGGGTATACCAACCGCGCTCATTAATTATCTGTGGCGGAGTAGCCAGAAATAGAGCACTCAGGAAAAATTTTCAAGCTTTTTCTTCAAAACAAAATCTTCAATTATTTATCCCTTCCCCTAAACTTTGTTCTGACAACGCAGCCATGGTTGCTGCTTTAGGCTATCAAAACTATTTGATAAAAAAAGATTTACCCCTGGATTTAGATGCTTATCCCAGAATTCATTCTCTTAAAGGTAAAAGATGGAAATAGAAAGGATACTTTCCCATCGGTTCGTCAGAAAGTTTATCAAGTTTCAGATCAACTAAATATAAATAGAAAAATTTATATTTATAAAAGGGAACATCTCGATAAATTATTTCCTTGTTTTCTCTTTCAATTTTATTTTCAAACAAAGATAAATCAAAAAGAGATAATTTTACTTGATATTGACCAATATCTGATCCAAAAGAAAATTTTATCTTTTCTAATTTCTTCCTTGAAGTAAAAATAAAGCGATATTTTTGTTCTTGATGAAGATAAAATCTTCCTGAGGAAGACAACTTGGCGTCTCTCCTCAAGGAATGAAAAGCTATTTTTTGACCATTGGAGTAATCCCACACTTGAGTATCATAAAGAATAATTCTTGGGTACAACACTCTAAGAAAAAATAAAAAACTAACAATCAAGCAAACTACTAATGAATGAAACAAAAATCCCTGGCGGGACAAGAATTTCTTTTTCCAGAAAATATAAATGACTATAAAAAATAAAATAAATGCCAGCCAGAAGTAATTAGGCCAGTATTTGGAATTGTCCATTTTAATAAATGAGGGCAAGTAAGAAGGAAGAGAAAAGTGGAGACTGCTGAAATCGAGAAACAATCGGCCAGCTCGAGTAGTGATCTCATGGGTAGTGGGTTGATAAAGAGAACGAGGATCTTTCAACAAGAATAAGACACTCGATAAACTTAAGAATAGACAGAAATAGGTTAAAAATGAGAAGAATTTCTTTCGATTATACATTAAAAAGCTGCCTAAAAAAATGCCTCCTGCCCAGAAAATAGGAATTAAGGGCCTGGCCTGCGGGACATATCCTCCTCTCTGCGTCAGAAAAGCATAACTCAAAATATAAGGTAAAGAGATAAATATTAACCATAGGGCTAATCCTTTCTTTTTCCGCAAAAGCTCAATTACTCCCAGGAAGGAAAAGAGGTAGACGGGTGAATAAAAAAGTAATCCATCTCTTTGATCCAGAAAATAATTTAAAAATGTTTCAATTCTTTTAGATAAAGGCACATCAGTGAATAACATTTTATAATAAGCTTTGACTTGCTCTCCAGAAATAACTCCTTCATAAACTGATAGGAAAGAAAAAGTGCCATACATAGAGTATAAAAACCGGAAGAAAAGGAAATAAGAAATAAAAGGAAATATTAAAAAATAGATGATCTTCCATCCTATCCGATGATTTTTAAATAAATAATAGAGACTAAAAATAATTATTAGAGAAAAAATCAAATTATATTTCACCCCAAACCAGACAAAAGAAGAAAGTAATCCTCCAAGAAGAATTAGTTTCAGATCAGAGATTGGTTTTTTAGAATAAACTGTTCTAAAAATATAAAATGAAAAAAGAGCTACTATAATTTCAGGGTAAATATGAATGGAGTAAAAAAGAATAGGAGAAGTAAAAGAAAAAATTAACCAGATTAATATTGATTTTTTTTCTTCTCGCCAGTGTTCTAAAAAGAATAGATAGAGCTGGAGTCCTAAAAGAGCACCAAATATTCCTATTCCTCCTCTTAATATCAAGATTAACCATTTTCCTTTAAAGATAAGCCCTAACGCATAAAGAGGTAAAACAACCACAGATATGCCGGGAAGATGAATTGAGTAAACATAATTAGTTCCTTTAATTCCAAAACGACCATGAGTTCTTATTCTTGTCTTGGGAGGCATATAATTTAAATAATCTTTTTCACCATAATTATTAGCCATATTAATGTCTTTATCCTTTAATAGGCTGTGAGAAATAAGAAGGTAATGGGGTTCATCTCCAGAAAAGTGAATCCCATTCGAAATAAGTATTCCAGTAGCTGAAAGATAAATTAAAAAAGAGAAGGCAAAAAGAATAAAAAGTTTTTTTCTAAGAGATAGAGAGTAAAATTTATTTATTATTTTCTTAAAACTGACCCCTTTTTGATGAAAAAAATCAACAAATTGAATAAGTTTCAGATACAAGATACTTCCAATAACCAAAATAAAGAAAAATTTTATTCTGGAAAGGAAATCTTCAGAAATTAAATAATAATTAAGAGTAAATGGAATCAATAATAAAAAAACCACTGGAAAATAAGTCAATATATCCTGCTGAAGAACAATATGGTAATTAATCCCTGAGATTCTTGAAATCAATCGGGAATATAAGATCCAGATAAGAAAAATAACAGCCAGACAAGAAATAAAGCAAAAAATTAAGGAACGAATTGAAAATTCAGGAAAATGATTAAGTATAGTAAAGGAAGGGATTTGATAATAAAATAAAATACCAAAAGAGAAAATGAGAGAAAAAATAACCTCTAATCCAACTCTTAGTAAAAATGCTCTTTTGCTCATTAATTTGTTTTATATTAGACTTTAAGGAACTCGTCAAGAAAGAAATTAAGAAAATCATTCTGGATATCGAATATTATACCGAGTCATTTTGTTAAAGAGAGTTTTGCGGCTGATACCCAATTTTTGAGCGGCTTTTGTTTTGTTTCCCCCTGCTTCCAATAGAGCCTTCTTAATCATTCTTTTCTCAACTTTTTCAGTTATATTTTGAACTGTTTCATTTAAAGGTTTTTCAGAATTAAATAAAATATTTTCTTTTTCCATATCAATTCCTTTTATTCTCAATGGAAGATTTTTATCTCCTATCAATTGACTATCACTCAGAACCATTGCTTCATAGATTACACTCTCCAATTCTCGGACATTTCCTGGCCAGGAATAACTCTTCAAATAATCTAAAGCCCTATTGAAAACACCTTTGATTTCCTTGTTCAATTCCTGATTGTATTTTCTAATAAAATGTTCACATAAAAGAGGAATATCCTCTTTCCTTTCCCTTAGGGAAGGAAGATGAATAGAAAGAACAGCTAATCGCCAGTATAAATCCTCCCTGAAATTTCCTTTTTTCACTTCCTCTTCCAAATTTTTGTTAGTCGCAGCAATAACCCTTACATCTATTGGTATGGTTTTAGTTCCGCCTACTTTAACAATTTCTTTCTCTCCCAAAGCACGGAGAAGTTTAACCTGTGCCTCCTGCGAAAGTTCTCCCACTTCATCTAAAAAAATTGTTCCTTCATGAGCCAATTCAAACTTCCCTGTTTTCTCTGTCTTGGCATCAGTAAAAGCTCCTTTTATATGGCCAAAAAACTCGGACTCAATTAGATCCTTAGGAACAGCCCCACAATTAACCACTACAAAAGGGCTATCTTTTCTTGGGCTGTTAAAATGAATTGCTCGGGCAACCAATTCTTTGCCTGTCCCACTTTCTCCTGTAATCAACACCGTTCCATCAACTTTGGCTATTTTTTCCATTAACTGAAAGACGGAATTCATCTTACCGCTCGTTCCAATAATATTTGAGAAATGATAACGAGCAGAAAGTTCCGACTTCAATTCTTCCACTTGCCTTGTCAACCTTTTAACTTCCAAGGCTCGAGAAATAATGAGCAATAATTCCTCATTATCCACTGGTTTCTCTAAATAATCATAAGCTCCTAATTTGGTAGCCTCAACAGCATTTTTCACACTACCATAAGCAGTCATGATAATTACTTCTGTTTGAGGTAGAGATTTTTTTATCTCTGAGAGTACATCTATGCCAGAGATATCAGGCAAATTCATATCTAAAAGGATTATATCAGGAATAAATCTCTGAGCCTTATTTATTCCTTCTTCTCCTTCTTCTGCGGTTTCAACTAAATAGCCCTTTTCCTTTAACATTAAAGAAAAAATATCCCTAATACTTTTTTCATCATCAATGATTAGAATTTTAAACATCATTTTTCTTTTTTGCGAGAATAAATTCTCGCTTATACCTAATTATTATAGGTCGGAATTTATTCCGACAGCAACCCAGGAATGAATTCCCGCCTATAAATATTTGATTATTTTATTTTAAAAAATCAAAATCAACCTTGAGAATAACATTATCGTTTTCATAAGTTCGAAAACTTGAAAATTCATACTCTCTTAAATCTTTAACTAAATCTGACCTCAAGGGATTTCTATGAATATATTTTAATTTATCTCTGAGTTCTTTTTCATTTTTTATTATATGATCATAGAAATCAGATTGCCATAAAGTTCCTATTTTTCCTATTAATATATTGATTTTTCTTGCAGTAGCTCCTTTTATACGTTTCATAATATACGAAATATTCTTCCCTTCAGGTAATACTAAGATGAGGTGAAGGTGATCCGGCATAAGAATATAGCCCATTACCTTGAATTTCAAATCAATATGAAGCTCTTCAATAAATAAAAGACATGCTCTTGCAAGAATTGGATTAGAAAAAATAGGAATATTGTTGCGAGTTTTTGTAGTTATAAAATGAGGATAATTTCCCACATCAAATCGAGATAATTTACTCATATTCTTTTTGCAGCAATGAATTCCTTTTTATAAAAATTGTATTTATTGTATTCCAACATTATGTGGGATTAAAATCCCACCTATGGGAAAAATTTAAATATAGGTCGGAATTTATTCCGACTTAAATTTCACAATCACTGCTGTCCCTTGACCAACCTTACTCCTAACCTCAATCTCTCCCTGATGTCTGTCGACAATGCCATAACAAATGGAAAGTCCTAAGCCTGTCCCTTGTTTTTTTGTGGTGAAAAAGGGATCAAATATTTTATCCAAATTCTCCTCAGAAATTCCCTCTCCAGTGTCAGAAATAACAATCATAACTTCCTCATCCCGGGAAGGAATGGTTTCTATTTTAAGCTCTCCTCCTTTCTTCATTGCCTGAACAGAGTTTAAAAATAAATTCAAAAAGAGCTGTTTTAACTGGGAAAAATCTCCCACAATAAACAAAGGAGAAGATAAAAAAGCCTTAGTAATTTTTACTTTTTGTTTTTTTGCCTGAGGAGAGATTAAATCTATACTTCCATTCAATACATCCAATAAATTAATCTTTTCTTTCCTCAACTCAGATGGTCGAGCAAAAGAAAGAAGATCAGATAATATTCTATCAATTCGCTCTGTTTCTTGAATAGCATTTTGAAGCATTTTTTTATCTTTGATTTCTGGTAAACTTTTAGTTTGTAAATACTGAAGGGATGATTTTATGGCTGTTAAGGGATTTCTTATTTCATGAGCTGCACCAGCAGCCAATTCTCCAACAGTAGCCAATTTATCTGCTCTTGACATCTTCCGAAATCTTTCCCTTTGTTCTTTATACAAAACAGCATTTTCCAAAGCAATCCCAATCTGAGGAGTAAGCGAGAAGATAAGTGAAAGCTCTTCCTTATCAAAATCTTCTTTATCCTGCCTTGGTCCGATAAATATCATACCTATCAAACGATTCATAGATATCAAAGGAAAACAGAGTTCAATATCGAGTTTGTTTAAAATGTCTTTTTCTTTTTCAGTTAAATAATTCAATAATCCTAAATTATGCTTAACATAAAGATAGGTTTCATTTACCTTGAGCCATTTAACTAAAGGTTCAGCTCGTGAAAAAGATATTTCCTTTACTTGGAGCTCATCAAAGCCAAAATAATTGCTAACTTTAAATCTTCCCAAATCATTATCATAGAGAATCAAAATCTGCTTTTTAACTGGAATGATTTCCCTTATTTTTCCTAAGAAATTAAGACCAATTTGGTCAAGATCTTCAATTAAATCTAAACTATGCTCTAATTCTTTAAAAAAATGCCAGGGATAAACAGAAGAAGGCTGACTGGAGAATTTATTTTTAAAAAAAAAGGAAAATATTTTTTCCATTATAAAGGATTAACTGCTTTAATTTCTTCAAACATCTCAAAGTCTTTTACATTAACAGTATAAATTAGATTAACATTGTTATCAAGCATTGTTGCCACTATTTGAGCATCATAAAAATTCATAGCTTTTATTTGGTATTGTTTGACTAAATTAAGAGTCCTTTCTAATGTAGTTCTTTTAGGATATATTTTTAAAAATGTCTCTGTCTCCCAAAATACTCTTACAATATCAAAAGCTTCATTAGGTGAACAAGCTTTCTTTATCTTTCTTGGATTAGTTATTGTTACGTATAATTCTCCTATTATTTGGGGAGAGATGCAGCTTAAAAGATTACTTTTATTTAGTTCATTAATGACCCTTTCAGCTTTTTTATGTAATGGATTATCAATTTCTACTGCATAGACTAAAATATTTGTATCTAAAAATACCACTTCATCTGTCTTCATAAATTTCCCTCCTGCTTAATCCACCTATAATTCCTAAACCGTGAAAGGTTTTTAATTTTATTTTCTTTTTCTTTTTAGGTTTTTCAGGAAAAGCTTTTGTTTTTTCTTCTATCCATTTCTCAATCAATTCTTTTTGAAATCTCCATAATCTGCCAATCTTAATAGCTGGAATTTCTCTTCTTCGAACTTTTTTATACAGAGTTTCCTTTGAAAGATTTAAATACTCTGCCGCCTCTTCAATGGTCATTAATTTGCTCATTTTTACCTCCATCAACTAGTAACTTGTCATCTGTCACTGGTTACTAATTTCCAATGATCAGTTACAAGTTACCAATGATTGGTGGTTTTGTCAAGTATTTCATGGTATCTAATGGTATTTTTTTGGATATTTAATCTCCGAGAAACTTCTTATTAACTCGAAATTAAAAATTCATTACTCATAATTATAAAATTGAGTAATCAATTACTCAATATGAGTAAAAAATTACTCAGAATTAGAAATTTTTGTAAAGCGGAAATTTCTAATTTGTTGAAATTAAATAAAATAAAAAGTTTTTCTAAAATTTTTTGTCTTGGCACACTTTTTGCTTCATTTATATAATCGTTGGTATTTAACGAGGAGTTAATATAGTGCTAGCCTTTAGGCTGGCTAAAAGAAGAATGAAATTAGGAAATAGAAAAAGTAAAGACAGGGCTTATCCCTATTCAACTGGAGTAGAGGCTTTAACCTCTTCCAAGAACCTAAAGGCTCTATTCCCACAAATAACGAATAACCAATACCGATTAACGAGTCACGGAGGTTTGAACAATGAAACACTATATAAAAATTTTCTCAGTTATTTTTCCATTATTATTTTACATCAATTTTATTTATTCTCAAGAATCGCAAAGTATTAAGCTTTTGAGATTAAAGCAGGCACAGTTGCATCTTGAAGCAATGAAAGGAGATTTTGATAGAGCTTTAAAGTTAAAGGAAGAAGGATTGATCTCAGAGCAAGATTTTGTTCAAAAAAGAACAGCTTATCTTCAGGCACAAGTAAGTTATCAAGAAGCTTTGATTAATTTTATGGGTACTGAAGCCAGAATCTCTGTTTCAAGCGCGGTTAAATACCAAGACAAAGCTGGGAAAAAATATGTTCGTGTCTCCCTTCATTACTCCTCAAAAGAACTCAAAGAACTATCGAAATTAAACATCAAAGCAGAAGATGTTTTCCCTTTAGATTTTTTAAAAGAAGTCAAAGATGTTTATGTTTCCTTAAAATCAGAAGGAAAAATAATATCAGATCCTTATGAGAGAAGAATTGCTTCCCTTCCTTTAGAAACAGAAAAACAAGTCAGGTTCCAATTATTAAAAGATGTTGATAATTTAGATGTTTGTATCTCTTATGCTGGAAAAAATGAAGAAACTTCAGTTTATTTACAAAAAGGAATAAGCGCAAATATAGTGACCATAAACTCTACTCAATTCTCCCAAGAAGCTGATTTAGAGAGTCAGGCAACTTATGATTTATCCTTAGAAAAATTCACTGGCGAGGCAAATGTTTTCAAATTGCGAGTTGTGAATCTTCCTCAGCAAATAACTTATGAGTTTATTGACCCTTCTACTCAAGCTCGATTGTCTCAGATTAAGTTCACTGAAGGTGTAACCAGTATGAAGCTTTCTTTAAAACTCTATCTTCCCAAGCATGCTGATAAAAAAGTTGTTATTGATGAGGCATTAGAATTTTATGCATTGGTTTTGGACAATGAGCAATCAACTAAGTTAAATCAATTGCTGAGTAAAAAAACTGAGCCTGTACTCAGCCCTGAAGAAATAGAATCTATAAAAGCAGGAAATGTCAAATTAGAACTGATACCTCGAGGAGTGGGAAGAATAGAAGTTCAGGCATTAAATCTATATCATGAGATAAAAGTTGGAGAAAAAGTGGATATGGAAATAACAGTAAAAAACACTGGAACTCGTAGATTAAACAATATCAGAATTTACACTGATTTACCTTTAAACTGGCGCTCTGTGGTTGAACCTGACTTAATTCCCTATTTAGCTCAGAATAAAGAGCAAATTGTCAAAATTAGCTTTATTCCTCCTTCAAATGTAGGTGTAGGAGAACATGAACCTAAAATAAAAACAGAATGCATTGCTGATAATAGAAAAGTAGAATCAGAGGACAAGATTGTCAGAATTCACATAAGCGCCAAAACTAATATCTTAGGCATAAGCTTGCTCATTTTATTGCTAATCGGTCTTTTAGTTGGAATCGTAGTTTTTGGAATCAAACTAACAAGACGGTAAACTATAAATTATGAGTTTTGAGTTATGAATTTTGAATTAATAAAAAATTTGGAGTGC
>JBHIEE010000082.1:0-13401 GCA_046760445.1 Candidatus Aminicenantia bacterium | reverse complement strand
TGTTTCTTATCATAGCAAATCTTCATAGTATTTGCACTTCCTCATTAATAACCTTACTATGTCCTGACAATTAACAAATGCAAGGGTAATGGAGGTGAATCGTTAACTTTCAAATCTTCTGTAAAACCAAATTTTTCTTGACACTATCCAGATAATTTCATTAAAATTAATTTAAATCTAATTTCTGGAGGAAGAATGATTGAAACAATTAATCAAATATTTCTTAACACAGTAAAAACTTACATTAAGGAAAATCTCATTCTTTACAAAGAAAAAGGAAAATATACAAGCATCTCCACAGAAGAATTCAGAAATAGAGTTGAGGAGTTAAGTCTTGGGTTAATAGAATTAGGCTTAGGAAAAGGGGACAAGGTTGTTCTCTTATCAGAAACTCGACCAGAATGGATAATTTCTGATTTGGCTATTTTAAGCTTTGGCGGAACTACTGTTCCTATTTATTCCACTTTAGTGGCTGACCAAATAGAATTCATTATTAACAATTCAGATGCTAAAGCAGTCATTTTCTCTGACGAGACCCAATGGGAAAAACTTAAGACTGTCAAAGATAAACTTGAAAAAGTCGCCCACTACATCACCTTTTCTTCTCACGGCTTCAATCAGGTACTGACCCTTTCTCAGGTAAGGGAAAAAGGACGACAGAGAAAGCAAAAAGACCCTGAACTATTTGAAAGCTTGTCAAAATCCGCAAGGCCAGATGATTTAGCAACGATAATCTATACTTCAGGAACAACCGGCACTCCAAAAGGGGTTATGTTAAGCCATAAGAACATAGTAAGCAATGTCTTATCAGTCTCTCAGGTGGTTGAATTCTCAGACAAGGATACTGTTCTTTCCTTTCTCCCCCTTTCCCATATTTTAGAAAGAATGGTTACTTACACCTACATTTATAAGGGTTGCACCATAGGTTATGCGGAGAACGTGGAAACTGTTGCCCAAAATTTATTGGAAGTAAAGCCAAATATTATGGTTAGTGTTCCACGAGTATTTGAGAAAATTTATGGTAAAGTAATGGATAGCGTTTTGACAGGATCAAGCGTTAAAAGGAAGATTTTTTATTGGGCATTAAATGTAGGAAAAAAGTATGGCCAGAAAAAATTAGCCAAGCAACCAATCAGTTTATTTCTCAAGATTAAACATAAGTTAGCTCACAAACTTGTTTTTTCTAAAATCATAGAAAAAACAGGGGGACGTGTTAAATTTTTTGTGTCTGGTGGTGCTCCTTTATCCAAAGATATTGCTGAATTTTTCTATGCTTTAGGGTTGCTCATTCTGGAAGGGTATGGCTTAACTGAAACTTCTCCTGTAATTTCTGTTAATACTATGGAAAATCTAAAATTCGGGACAGTAGGAAAGCCTATCCCTGGAGTGGAAGTTAAAATTGCTCCTGATGGTGAAATATTGACTAAAGGACCAAATGTTATGCTCGGTTATTACAAAAAAGAGGCTGAAACCAATGAAGTTTTTGAAGGAGGGTGGTTTCATACTGAAGATATTGGCTACCTGGATGAAGACGGTTTCTTAGCCATAACTGATCGGAAAAAAGACATAATTGTTACTTCTGGAGGGAAAAATATTGCTCCCCAACCTATTGAGAATCTGCTGAAAGCTAATCTCTATATCTCGAATGCGGTCACAATTGGTGACAAAAGGAAATTCCTTTCAGCTCTAGTTGTTCCTGATTTTGAGAAGTTAGAAGAATATGCCAAATTTAATCACATTCCTTTTAGCTCGCGGAAAGATTTGATCCAGAAAAAAGAAATAAAAAATTTCATAATGGCTGAAATTGAAAGAGCTACTCCTCATTTAGCCTCTTATGAAAAAATTAAAAAAATTGCCCTGTTGGACAGAGACTTTGAAATAGAGAAAGGTGAAATAACTCCTACCTTAAAAGTAAAAAGAAATGTCATTGAAAAAAAGTATAAAGATATAATTGATGAGCTTTATAAAGAGGAAGCAGAAGCGCAGGAACGGTTGTAAAGAAACTGAGCGAAAAATTGAGAAGAGGAATCTATTTAGCCTTTATTGAATGAACCTTTCCTGCCCAGTAAAGAATTCGACCGCAGTTCTCGCAGAAAATCAATTTCCGAGTCACTTTTAATTCATTCAATACTTGAGGCCTGATTCTCATATTGCAAATTGAACAGAATTCATCATTTACTGGAGATAAAACAATACCATTTTTTTTGGAATAAATTTTATGATAAAGGTCTAAACATTTCGAGGGAATTTTTGGAATGAGATCAGCTTTTTCCCTTGATAAAAGCTCAATCTGGTTTTTCAAATCTTGTTCTTGCTGGTGAATAGCAGATTCTTCTTCAGCTAACTTCTTATCCTGTTCCTGGGATCTCTGGTCTGCCTTCTTTATCTCTACTTTGATCTCATCAGCATTTAACATCTCCTCAATTATTTGTTCTTCTAATCTATCCACTTCTTGCTGAGCATCATCAATTTCCTTTAAAAGAGCAGTGTACTCTTTATTAGTCTTGACTTCATTCAGTTGGAGTTTATATTTTGATATTTTATCTTTAAGAGACTGAACTTCTTTTTCTAACTCTCTTCTTTTTTTCTGATTCCCAGATAGTTTCTCTTTTGCTTTAATTACTGCTTCTCTAATTTCTTTCCGCTGGTTTTCTATTTTTTGGATTCGAAAAGGTATGCTTTTCAGGCTATTGCTTAATTGAGTTATTTTGGTGTCTGTTTCTTGAAGAGTGATTAATGGCTCAAACTCAACTTCCAATCCTTTTTTCCTCTACCGAGAGTGGGCCTACCAGGATTCGAACCTGGGACCTACCGGTTATGAGCCGGCAGCTCTGACCGCTGAGCTATAGGCCCATTTAAACTTATAACAGAATTGAATTAGAGTGTCAAATTTTTAAATTTCTTGAGCCTTCGGTAAACGATCTCAATTTTTTACTTCGAGAAGGATGTCTTAATTTTCTCAAAGCCTTGGCTTCAATTTGCCGAATTCTTTCTCGAGTAACATTGAACATTTGGCCGACTTCTTCTAAGGTATGTTCATTCCCATTCCTAAGCCCAAATCTCATTTCAAGCACTTTGGCTTCCCTCTCAGTAAGGGATTTCAAAGCCTCCTGAATCTGTTCTTTTAAGCTTTGATGAATAACTGCTTCTGGAGGAGAGGGGATGCCTTTATCTTCGATAAAATCGCCTAAATGGCTGTCTTCTTCTTCACCAATAGGAGTTTCCAAAGAGATCGGTTCTTGAGCTATTTTCAATATTTTCCTAACCTTATTAATTGGCAAGTCCATTTTTTTAGCAATTTCCTCGCAAGTTGGTTCTCTACCTAATTCTTGAACTAATCCTCGAGAAACTCTTATTAACTTATTTATTGTTTCAATCATATGAACCGGAATCCTTATTGTTCTCGCCTGGTCAGCTATTGCTCGAGTAATTGCTTGTCTTATCCACCAAGTAGCATAAGTCGAAAATTTATATCCTCTCTTGTATTCAAACTTTTCCACTGCTTTCATTAACCCAATATTTCCTTCTTGAATAAGATCTAAGAATTGCAAGCCTCGATTAGTATATTTTTTGGCAATAGAAACTACCAATCTAAGATTGGCCTTAACTAACTGTCTTTTGGAGCGATCTACCTCTTTTTTCCCTTTCTCTATTGTTCTCAATATCTTCCTTAATCCATGAGAATCAAGACCTATTTCTTCTTCATACTCCTTGATTTTTTGATCAATGTTCTTGATCTGTTTCTTCAGCTCATTTCTATCTTTCCTATTCTGAGCTGTTTCTAACTGCTCACTCAGTTTTTGCTTTTCTTCCTCTAATTCTCTGAATTTACTCTCACATCTTTGCAGTCTTCGGATGAATCCTTCTCTTAATGAAAGCTTGAAATTAAGTTCTCTAATCATCCGAGAAATTTTCACTACTAATCGCCCCGCAGCAAAAGGTTTATTTTTAGCTTTTAACCTTTCAAGTTCTAAACTTAGCTTTTTTATTTGATCTATCTTATTTAATATTTCTTTTTTCTTTTCCTCTAATTTTCCATTAACAACATCGTCTTCATTAACATCAAACAAACCCTGAATCACAACTTCATTATCTTTTATTTTCTCACTTAGAGATAAAACCTCTGATAAAACTAATCTGGTTTTAGAAAGAGCTTTAGTTATCGTTTTTTCTCCTCTTTCAATTTTTTTAGCTATCTCAATTTCTCCTTCTCGAGTTAAAAGAGGTACCGTTCCCATCTCTCTAAGGTAGAGTTTAACCGGATCATTTGTTCTTTCTAAAGGAGGAACCTTGGCTTTTTTTTCGGGTGTTTCAATTACAGAATGAAGCTGAGCTTCTTCTTCTGGAATAGCGGAATCTATCACCCGAATTCCGTAAGAGTCAAATATAGTCATTAAGTCATCAATCTCTTCCGGAGTGTCAAATTCACCCGGAAGAAAATTGTTTATTTCTTCATACCGAAGAAATCCCTTCCTTTTCCCTTTAGAAATTAATCGGTTAATTTCGTCCTGATATTTATTTTGAATGGACAATTTCTACATCCCCTCCTTTTCAGTTTTGAAAACCCAATCCAAGTCAGGGTTTTCTCCCGAGTAATCGGGATTGAAATTCCCATACCTTAAAAATATCTTTTCTGGTCATTTGAAAACCTTTATTTTTTATGTTCGCTACTGAACATAATATATAACGAAAATATCTCTTAATCCGTTTCATTATAAGGTTAACATATCTTTTGTAATTCTTTGTTTCAAATCTAAGAGTGAATTTAATTTGTCAATATTCCCTTCTCTTTCCCACTTATTAATCTCTTTCTGGATTTCTTTCAATTTCCTTTCCAGGGACATCCGCCTTAAAGCATAAAGACAATCCATTGCCTCTTCTAAAGACGGCTTATATTTATTCTCCATCATAAATTGTACCACGGATGATAACAAGGATGAATCCACATTCTGGCTGAGATAAGTGAAATCAATTTCTTTGTTTTGATAAAAACCATCTAAAATACATCGGAAAACCTGTTCGCTTTTTAACCCCTGAAAATCATCTGTTTTTAGATGAGAAAGTATCTTCGATGCTAAGGTCTTTTCCTCAATGATTATCTGAAGTAACCTCTTTTCTGCAGGAAGTAATCCTTCTTTTTCTTCCTCCTTTCCTTGTTTCTCTTTTCCGAGCTTCACTGTTGCCCTTAAGAGAAACTCATCTATATCCAGATACTCACTGATTTTTTTCAGATATTCGCTTCTAATAATTGAATTCGGAATTTTTGAAATTATATTAAGAATCTCTTTGGATACGATTGCCTTTTCTTCTGGTATGTCTAAATTTTTTGATTTAATTAAGGAATGAACTAAAAATTCAAATCCTGATTGACTTTTTTCAATCAATCGTTGATATTTCTCCTGACCAATTTCCTTTAAGTAGCTATCGGGGTCATCTCCTGGAGGAAGAATCAAAACTTCAACCTCCATTCCCTTTTCCAGACAGAGCGAAACTGACCGAAGTGAGGCCGCTTGCCCTCCCTGATCACTATCATAATTGATATTTATTTTCCGAGTAAATCTTGATAAAAGAGAAATCTGTTCTGAAGTTAGACTCGTCCCTAAGGAAGCTACTACATTCTTTATCCCTGCTTGATACAAAGCAATAAAATCAGTATACCCTTCGACTAAAACACCTATTCCTTTTTTTCGAATATAATCTTTAGAAATATTTAAACCATATAGGGATTTCCCTTTTAAATAGATAGGAGTATCTGGGGAATTTAAGTATTTGGGTTCTTCATCAAACAGAGATCTTCCACCAAAGGCAATCACTTTTCCAGTTAAATTAAATATAGGGAAGATAATTCTTCCCCTAAACCGGTCATAATAACCCTCTTTTTTCTGACTCGGAAGAACTAATCCCGCTCTCTCTAAAATGGAAGGAGAAATATTTTTATTAATAAAATATGAATATAAAGCATCCCATGATTTTAAAGCATATCCAATTTTTAAACCTTGAATAATTTCTTCTGAAATTCCTCTTTTCGTTAAATAATCTAAGGCTTTTTTCCCTTCACTGGTATTGAATAGATTCTTCCTAAAAAAAGCCAGCGCCTCCTCGTGAACTTTATACAATAAATCTTCTGATTTTGATTTTTTCTGAGGAGAATACTCTTTTTCAGGGAAAGGAATATTGTACTTTTGACAGAGATACTTTATTGTCTCAGGAAAACTGAGTTTTTCCTTTTCCATTATTAGGGTGAAAAAATCCCCACCTGCTCCACAGCCAAAACAGTGATAGAGTTGTTTTTCTTCATCTACAGTAAAAGAAGGGGTTTTTTCTGAATGGAAAGGGCAAAGACCAACCCACCTTTTTCCTCTTCTTTTCAGAGTAGTATATTGAGAAGCAATCTCAATAATATCAGCGACTTGTCTTATCTGATCAACTATCTCCATAAAAATATGTATGCCTTATTAAATATAGTGACCAATTATAAATTTGTCAAGAGTGCAAGCTGGCAAAGAGATTTTACTCTCGAGGAGCTTTTAGCTCTATTTTTAAAGTAATTTTCTATTCATATCTCAAAGCATCAATGGGATTTAGTTTTGATGCTTTATGAGCAGGATAAAAACCAAAGAAGACCCCCACTATTCCCGCAAAGAAAAAAGCCAAAGCAATTGAACCAGCTGAAACTAAGGTAGCCCAGCCAGCAAAATGAGAAATCAATTTTGATCCAACTATGCCCACAAAAATTCCAATAATTCCACCTATTATACTTAAAACGATTGATTCCGATAGAAATTGTAAAAGAATATCCTTTTCTCTAGCTCCCACAGACATTCTGATGCCGATTTCTCTAATTCGCTCGGTTACCGAAACCAGCATGATGTTCATAATACCTATTCCCCCCACAAGAAGGGACACAGAAGCAATCCCTCCGAGAAGAATGGTGAGAATCCGGGTAGATTCCGATGCCCCTTCAGCTATATCCGCCATGTTTCTAACATGAAAATCATCCTCTGCTCCCGGAGCAATTTTGTGACGAATCCTGAGCAATTCTTCAATTTGCTCCTGGGCTTCTTCGGTTTTTTCCCTGGAGACTGCTGAAACATCTATGGCCTGAACATGATCAACAATCCCGAGAAGCCTTCTTTGGGCTGTGGTATAAGGCATGGCAATCATATCATCCCTGTTAAACCATCCGCCGGATTCTCCTTTAGATTCTAAGACACCGATAACCTTGAAAGGGATTTTATTGATTCTAATAATCTGGCCTATAGGGTCTACTCCTTCAAAGAGATTCTTGCTCACTTCACTTCCCAGGACACAGACTTTTTGCGATGTTTTGACCATGTTCTCATCAAAGAAAATTCCCTCTTCGACTGCCCAGTTTCTTATTTCAGGATAGTCTACGCCGACACCCTGGATGGAAGTATTCCAGTTCTTATTCCCGTAAATTGTTTGTGCTCTTCCGCTGACATTTGGTGAGACATATGTTACCGCGTCACATTGTTCTTCAATAGCCTTAGCATCTGCTTCTGTAAGGGTTACGACGCTTCCTGCACCGCCGTGGCGGCCACGAAAGAGAGAACTACCGGGACGGACAAAAAGCATATTGGTCCCCATGGAATCGAAATGTTTTTCTACCTCCTTCTTAGCGCCCTGGCCGATACTGACCATGGTTATTACAGCCCCTACTCCAATGATTATGCCTAAGGCTGTTAGAAAAGAGCGCATCTTATTTCTGCTCAAAGCTCTTAAAGATACTTTAATAATTCTAAAAATATTCATAGCATAACTCCTTTTAATTCTGAGCCTTTTCGACTTTGAAAACCCAATTTTGATGCGGATTTTACCTCCAGATAAAAATTAAAAATCAAATATCAAAAGTTGGTACACCACGTGGGGTATACCACTGTGGCAAAATGACAAATTAAAATTCAAAAATAACTTTTTTAAGTGCTGCTGTGCTGCAGTTCTGCAGTGTTGCGGTGAGTTATGAGCAGCACTGCAGCACCGCTCAACTGCAGCACTATTTTTTGATTTTTGGTCTGTCATTTTTATCTTTGATTTTTACATTTTGATTTATTTTAAGGTTCCATAAAGAGTTATTTCCGGCATCAACTGACATAATATCATTTAAGATCATGTGAAACCCTCATTCTTCGTTTACTATTTGTCCGTCTCTGAGATGGATTCTTTTGTGAGCAATTTTAGCTACATCAGGATCATGTGTGACCAAAATGATCGTAATATTTTTTTCTTGGTTTAGTTTTTTAAAAATTTCCATTATTTCCTCCCCTATTTTCGTGTCTAAATTTCCTGTGGGTTCATCAGCTAGAAGAAGGGAAGGATTGTTCACCAATGCTCTGGCTATGGCAACTCTTTGCTGCTCCCCACCAGAGAGTTGGTTTGTCCTGTGGAACTCACGCCCTTCCAAACCCACCGATGAGAGAGCCCTTAAGGCTAATTCTTTTGTTTTTTTACTTGGGACGTTTGAATACAAAAGAGGAAGTTCTGTGTTTTCTAATGCGGTGGTTCGGGAAAGAAGATTAAAAGTTTGGAAAACAAAGCCGATTTTTTTATTGCGAATCCGGGCCAACTTATTCTTATCAAAAGTGGAGATTTCTTCGCCGTCCAGAAAATATTTCCCTTCTGTGGGTTTGTCCAGGCAGCCTATGATGTTCATAAGCGTTGATTTGCCTGAGCCAGAAGGGCCCATAATGGCCAAAAAATCTCCTTGTTTAATGCTGTAAGAGATCCCATTTAAAGCCTTGACTTGAATCTCGCCCATTTCATATATTTTCGTTAAATCTTCCAGTTGTATGAGGTTGTTATTTTTATCCATTTTTGTATTCCTCCGTATCTTTGGTTTTACGTTTTAGAAGGGAATGGTTTTAACGCACCATCCTCATCATTCTTCTCATGGAACCGCTATCTCTGGAGCTTTTGCTACTTTCACTTCCAGACTCCACACCTGTGATGACCTGTTGTCCCTCCTTCAAGTTTCCCCAGATAACTTCTGTATAATTGTTATCTGTGATCCCGGTTTTTATAAAAATCGGTCTGAGCTTTCCCTTCTCATCTTCGACCCAGACGCGAGAGACATCTTTTCTCAGGACACCCTGGATGCCGGAACCCATTCTGCCAGCAAATTGACCTCCTGATTGTGGCTTTTGCTTTTCTGCGGCTGGCCCACCGGCTTGGTGGCCTGCCTTGCTTCTCTTTCCTATCCTTTCCTTGCGAATCTCTTCAACTATTTCCTTCATTTCTTCAGGACTTAATTGAGGCGTGAATCGCAGAGCGGAATTCGGGACGAGCAGTTTATTTTTTGCTTCTCCTACAACCACAGAAACAGTGGCTGTCATGCCCGGCCTTAATTTCATCTCCGGGTTATCCACTTCGACGATGGTTGTGTAAGTGACAACATTCTGCACGATTTCAGGCGAATACCTGACCTGGCTCACTTCCCCTGAAAAATTTTCATCAGGAAAGGCATCCACAGTGAATTTGACTTTTTGGCCTTCTTTGACTTTGCCGATATCAGCCTCGTCCACGCTGCACTCTACCTGCATTTTGCTCAAATCATTGGCAATCTGAAAGAGGACCGGAGCTTGAAAGCTGGCAGCAACAGTCTGACCTACATTGATGTTGCGCGATATGACAATTCCATTTATGGGTGACTTAATAATAGTATGAGCTAAATCCACTTTACTGGAATCAAGCTGAGCTTTAGCCTGTTCCAGTCGGGCTTTAGCCATTTGAACATCAGTTAATGCAGCATAATATTGGGTTTCTACATCTTCTTTTTCTTCAAGAGAGATTAAGGCTCTCTCGAAAAGGTCTAAGGCTCGGTCATAACTTTTTTTAATATTCTTTAAATTAACTTTAGCTTTTTCCAAAGTAGCAGCAGAACTTTTATAATTGGCTTCGTCCTGCTTAACTCTGGTTAAGAATAGTGATTGGTCAAGCTGTGCCAGCACTTCTTCCTCTTTAACTCTGGAATTAAAATCAGCATAAAGGTGAGCAATTCTTCCTGAAACCTGACTCCCTACATCTACAAGGGTTACTGGATTCAAGGTACCTGTGGCCACAACTAAGGTCTTAATATCGCCCTTTTCAATGGGCTCTTTTTTATACTGAATGATGCTAGCTTTATTGCGATTTATTATGGTATAGCCTATAACTACGCCCGCAATGACAATAAGGATAGCAATGATAATAATTATCTTCTTTTTCATTTTATTTACCTCCAATGGAAACTATTTTATCAAAATTGGTCCGAAATTATTATCAGTATTAAGTTTCATACATATGAGTGAGACTTTAAAAAATTAAATATAAAAAGGGAGGGAAGCACCACTCTTTTTTGTGCTTTTTTAGTTTTTTCTACTTTTTTACTTTTTCGTGAGGATCAAATCTTCCACAAGGACCCATGCCTTTTCCTTCAACCATTCCATAGTAGCCTTTCATGGGTCTTAAGCTTTTCATTTTTTCTAACTGCTCGGGAGTGAGGATTTTATTCAACTTCATTCTGAAATCTACATGATTTTTCAACATAGTAGAATGGAGCTGAGTAAGTTCGCTTATTTTGGCATCGATCTTTTTAGAGTCAGCTTTAGGATCCTCAAGAAGCTTTCCTAACTCCATTCGGGCAATCTTAATTTTAGCTTGAATATCTATAATAGCTTTACGGTGGTTGAATTTTAATTCATCTAATTGTTTCTGCTGCTCGGTGGTGAGATTAAGCTCCTTCATAAAATGGACCTTTTGGCAGGCTTTAACCCAATGTTTGTAGTGCCCTCTCCTTCCACTTGCATAAACAGAAATAGTGAAAAGGCTTAAAAGCAGAAGAATTGTGAAAATAGCAATAGAAAGATACTTTTTCATTTTACTCCTCCTTTATTTTTTTCTTTTATAAAATTTTGAGAGTGTCTTTGTCTTTTTCCCCACATTCCTTTTCTTCTTTTATGTCTGTACTTATAGATCATGTTTTCAAATTTTTTCTTCTGTTCCAGAGTTAATATTTTTCCAATCTCACCCTGCAATTTGGATCTTATTTCAAATAGACTTCCATACATATGATGCTTTAATTCTCTTAATTTTTCTTCATTATTTTTAAATATTTCTCTTATTTTTATCTCTTGTTCTGAAGTTAATTTTAACTCTTTAGCCATAAATTCCAAGGATGGAAAGTGGCGGCCCATTTTCCTTGCTGCACTTGAACTTGGAGAAAAGGACTTATTAAGAAGATACCATCTCTCTATGAAAATACCTCCTATTAAGCCAGCACTAAAGACAATAATGAGAGAAAGAATGACCCAGAGTTTATTTTTATTTTTCATTAAAAATACCTCCTTGGTGTATTGAGCCTTTTCAGCTTTGAAAATCCAATCCAAGTCAGGGTTTTCTCCCGAGTACTTGGGATGATATTGTTTAGTATTTCCCCTCGGCCTGAGCTCGGGGCGAAGGCGGATTTAGTATTTAGTGTTTTTATTAACTCCCATTTCTTAATTATCATTTGAAAACCCTTGTATTGTTTTCCTCCTCTTCATAAAATATGAGCATCATATTTTTTTCCTCAGAGCTAACTTCATCAGAAAATATCTCAGTTTCCCCAATCGGATTAACATTGGTAAGAAGAAGAACTTCAGATCTGCTGAATTCCATTTTTTTGGCTGGGAGAAAAAAGATCATAGCTAAAACCAGAAGCAGGATAAAAGTTAAAGATGATGGAATGACTCTTATGCTCCACCACTTCCATATTGAAAAAGGTTCAAATCTCTCCCCTTCTTTTAATTTTGCTTTTAACCTTTCCCAGAAATAGGGTAGGGGCTCGGAAATCTCCTGCTTTGGAAGAGTATGAAATATAGTTTTGTATTCCTTCTCTTTCTCCTGACAGAGAGTGCAGCTTTTTAAGTGTTCTTCAAGAGTTTTTTTACTCTCTGTGTTCAGTTCTTTATCAAAAGAGCGGAGTAATGTTTTCTCTGCCCTTTTACATTTCATGGTTTACCTCCTCTCTGATTTTAAATATGGACTCAATTTATTTCTCAGAGCTCTTCTGGCTCTGAACAGTCGTGATTCTACTGTGCCTAAGGAGATTTTTAAAATCTTTGAAATTTCCTCATAAGAAAATCCCTGAATATCCCTAAGCATAAGAATCACCTTATATTTTTCAGGAAGTTTTTCTAGGAATTTATGAACTAATTTCTTTCTGAGCTCTTCTTCCTTTTCCCTTTCCATCTTCGTCATTTCATCTTTTTCAAAAAGAAGGACATGCTTTCTGTATTCAGTAAAGTTGTCCAGAGGAACCTCTTTTTTGATCTCTTTCTTTCTCCAATAATCCTTAATATGATTGATAGTGATCCGGTAAAGCCAGGTGCTGAACTGAGATTTAAATTGAAATTTTTGCAGGGCGGAATAGACTTTTATAAAAACTTCCTGAGCCAGATCATCTGCTGTCACACGATCTTGAATAAAACTCACAACCAAATTAAAAACTCTTCTTTCATATTTTTTAACCAGGAATTCAAAAGCACTTTTGTCTCCTTTCTGGAAATCCTTTATTAGCTCTTTCTCTTCCATTCAGCTCAGTTCATCCTTTTTCCCGTGCCATCTTTTTAGACGGATGAGAACAAAAAATATTCCATTTCACTTTCCCTTTCTATTGAGTATCGCTTTCAATTTATCTTCCATCTTCTGAAAATGAGTTCCCTGCCAGTAGACCCGGTCACATTGAGGACAGATGGCAAAGGTTGTTCCTTGCTGATAAACAAAAGGAGTAACTAAATTTTTCGCTTTCTTTTTCGGAATTTCTTTCAAAGGAATGTTACATTCTAAACAACGTGTATAAGGTTTTAATTTCTTCCAGAGTTTAAAGTGATTTAAGACCTCTTCTACCTGCTCTGCCCAATTTTCACTGTTGATAAACAACTTTTCTATACTTTTCGCCCGTTGAATTAAACTATTATCTCTTGTCAGAAGAATTCTCTTCTCTTGCGCAGCTAAAGAAAGGATCTCCAGATCTTCTATCTTGTTGAAGTAGACAACATCAAATCCCAGTATTTTCAACCATTTGGCTAATTTGCCAAGCATACAATCAACAATAAACTTCATCTTTTTAACTTTTAAATATTGTCAAATTTAACCACAGAGATCACCTATTATATTAAATCACAAATCTCAAGCTCCAAATATCAAATAAATTCCAATATCCAAACTTTTTGTTTCGGTCATTGGGATTTTGGTCATTGGAACTTATTTGGAATTTGGGATTTGTAATTTGGAATTTTTCATTCGTCTGTGTTCTCAGTAGTTTCACATACCACCAACTTTTAATTTTTAAAGTGGACGGTAGGGGATTTGAACCCCTGACCTCAGCGTTGCGAACGCCGCGCTCTCCCACTGAGCTAACCGCCC
>JBHIEE010000081.1:0-13548 GCA_046760445.1 Candidatus Aminicenantia bacterium | reverse complement strand
ATCAAACACTTTACAGATTTTTCGAAAAACATATTTCTCCTAAACTAGCAGAGAAAGAAAAGAAAGTCGCAAGAGTATATTTCCCTGCGGTTAATAAAAAAGAAGACTTAAAGTCAGTATTAGGGCGAGCAAAGATGGGATCGTTACAAACTGATTATCCTGATTTGTTTAATTTTCTTGATTCTGTACAACCATATAACAATGATTTCTTATGGCTTAAATATTTGACTGATTTTGCAGGAGAAAAACATATCAGGCTTACACCTCAAACCAAAACCGAAACAAAAAAAATGACAGCTTCGACAGAAAATATTAGTGTATCGATGCCAATTGACGATCCAAATTTTTCTGTTCGGCAAAGTGCAAATTGTCAAATATCTATAGATGGAGTACCAGTCAGATTTACTAACCAAGGAATCGTTCCTTTGGCACCAGGATTAAAAACAAAGGTCACTACTTGGGTTTCCTTTCAATTTGAAGGAACAAATATTAATGCTCTTTGGCTCTGTAAAGAAGCTGTAAATAAAGGAGAGAAAATAATTAAACAGTTTTTTTCGATTATTTAGAAGAAAAGAACTCTATCGCCTAACAGAGCATATACGCTACGGTCGCTTCGCTCATTCAAATGCCTTCGGCACTTCGCAGACAAATGAATAAGCCTTTAATATTCTCTGGAAGGTTCTTCAAATGCTCTCCTCTTGACTCGGATATATTAGGGTTGGTACATTTTTAAGGAAAAAAGAAATAATTAAAACGAAGAAAATAATAAATAAAAATATTAAAAAGTAAATTCCTATAACCATTAGGTGAATAATGAGCTCTAACAAAGAGAAAATTACTCCTGAAGCATATACTAATATTATGTTACTTTTCTTAATTAATATGTTTAATTCATTGAATAGGGTTAATAAAAGATTAAAAAAGAAAAACCCAGAATTATTTTTTAAATTATTCAACCTTACTGTTAGCGTAGCTTCAATACTTGTAAGATATAAGTTTGATAGCGAAGAAAATGAAAGAAAATATTTAGACTGGTTCATGGATTCTTTTTACAAATTGACTTTAGAAGAGAAAATTGTGCCTAAAAAAATAAGAAGATATTTAAAAGATAAATTAATTTTTACAGATGAACTAAAAAATGATTTTTCATTTTATTATCATGATAAGAAAACATCAGAAGAAGATATTGCATTGAAAAAGTTGAATTGGTTAACAGGATCTTCAGAACAAGAGCCTGAATTTCTTCTAATGCTTGCATGTAAATTAATTGTTAAGCTAAACCAAGCAGGTCTTTTGGAATTAGAACCTTGGACTACCATGAATACTTACTTAATAATAACGGCCCACATAATTTCCTTCTTTAAGCACTTTGGAGATATAAAGCCTGAATTTTAAATTTAGCGGAAGGCACTTAAAAATTGTCTCCAAAATATTAGCCGGAATCTCAAAAAACAAACCAAATTTCGACCCCCCGACCACAGCCTTCTATCGAATAAATAAATCTTTATTTTTCGAGAATTATAGCGTCAAAGTTTCTCAGATAATTTTCCTTAAAGAGTTAGTAATTTTCAACTAAAAGCTCATAATAGCTTTGGGAATGTCCGCAGGAAGGGCATTTCTCAGGTGCTTCCAGTCCTTCGTGAATATAGCCACATTCACGACACTTCCATTTCACTGGTTTGTCTTTTTTAAAAACTTTCCCTTCTTCCACATTTTTTAATAAAGCAAGATATCTCTTTTCATGCTGTTTTTCGGCAACAGCAATTGCTTCAAAAACCTTGGCGATTTCTTCAAAACCTTCTTCTCGAGCTATGCTGGCAAATTCAGGGTACATTTGAGTATGCTCATAATTTTCTCCAGCAGCCGCTGCTTTAAGATTCTCAGCAGTAGTGCCAATAACTCCAGCAGGAAAAGAAGCTTGAATTTCTACTTCGCCTCCTTGAAGGAATTTAAACTCTCGTTCAGCATGTTCTTTTTCATTCTCAGCTGTTTCTACAAAAATAGCGGCAATCTGTTCAAACCCTTCTTTCCGGGCTTTGCTCGCAAAGTAAGTATATCGATTCCGAGCTTGGGATTCACCGGTAAAAGCGGTTAAAAGATTTTTTTCTGTCTGACTTCCTTTTAATTCCATTTTAACCTCCATAATCTTTTTTATTTTTTAAGCAATCAGAACAAATTCCATAAAAATAAATTTGATATTTTTTGACTCGGTGGCTATTTATCAATTTCATTTTAAAATCTATTTTCTGAAAAATATCTTTTATCTGACCGCATTTTTCACAGAGGAGATGATGGTGAGGATCAGTATTCGAATCATAATTTATTTTATTCTCATTTATAGTTAATTCCATAACTTCTCCTATTTTTTTTAAGACATTGAGAGTATTATAGACAGTTGAGTAGGAGACCATCGAATATTTTTTTCTCAATTTCTGGTAAATAATATCAGCAGAAGGGTGAGTAGTATTACCTATTAGAATTTCAATAATGGCCAATCTCTGGGGAGTCAATTTAAACCCTGTCTCTCTTAATTTTTTTATGACTGAATTCTTATCTTTCATTGTTCAAAATATACAATTTTAAATATAAATCAATATGTGTTATTTGTCAATAAAAATTTTTAAATAAAAATCATTATAAATTAATTGAAAAGTTTATTCTCTCTACTGAGTTGCCCGAAGGTCTGGATATTATTGAAGCCTGTTACAAGATACTATTTCAGACTAACCAGGTAATTACAGTAAAATAGGTGCTTAGTTTGAGAAGGCAACTAATCCGTCGCGAGACTCTTTTCCTCTTCATATCTGGCTGAAATACGACTTTGCATCAGATGTCAGATTTAATGCCAAAGGTAATGGACAATTTGATGCCTAAAATGGTGCCCAGTGTTATTCCTCTGGTTATTGACCCAATGATTGATTTTATCAAATATAAATGGTGAAAAAGACTTCCCAAAAGAATCTCCCATTGTGAAAGGAGCTAACCAAAAAATATTACATCGGCAATAATGATTATGAACATGAGAAAAGAGAGGACTACAATTTTGATCACCTCATTGATATTTGCTGGAGGAGCTACAATTTGGGCAGCTGGGAGAGGAAAAGAATCAAATAAGTATACTAAAAACTTGCGGGTATTGCGCTTCCGTGTGAGGGGAATATTTGAAGTAATTATGGCAATTCCCCTTTACTACCCTAAAAAACCTAATGAAAATTTATATTTTACTGTAACCCTATAAAAAGAAGGTGTGTGTTTAGGTTTAATTTACAGGTTTAAATTTTTTCTCTTATAAGTTCCCTTTTTCTATATTTTATTATAGTCATTAAATTAATTAATTTCATAACATTTGATTAAAGGATTTCTTGTTTGGTCTAATCTAAACACACTCAAAGATAGTAATAGAGTACTGGGCTGTGATCCGGGGGTTAGGGATTCGAGACCCCTCGTTCACCCTTTAATTCTATATTAGTTTTTCTTTAAAAATCAACAACTTAAGAGAATTTTTGATAAAATTTATTTTCAATTATTTTCTGTTAAAATCCATTAAAAAGTCGATAGTGAACAAATTACGAACAACCGAGGTTTTGTCTTTCAACTGCTTTACCATAATTTCAGCAAAAATCAGTCAATTTTTGACATATTTATTACACGGATTTTAGGGGGAAAGTCTATCCTAACCAGATAATTGACAACTGAAAAAATTTTATATATTATTTCATTAACAGTGAAAATGTTAAATTCAGTAAGAGGAATATTAACCTTCTCTGTGGAAGATAAAGTTCGGATATACTGCTTAAATGGGATAAAAAACGAACTTAGTATATAATAAAATTATGTGCTATTTCTTAGAAGAGAGAAAAAGCAAGAGGATATAAATATGATTGATGAAAATTCAAAGAATTACCAGATTCAATGGCTAATAACAGAATATCAAGAAATAAGAAAAGAGATAGGAAGAAGATCTAAAGAACAGTTTATATGTATTACTGCTTCAATAATTTCTTTAGGCTCCACATTAGCATTCATATCTAAGGACCCTTCAATATATTCCCCGTTGCTGATAATAATCCCCTGGATTTTGGCTATATTTGGATTCATATGGACAGATCATTCGCATCACATATTTCTATTAGGCTCATATATAAGAGAAAATATTGAGAGTCAAATTAATCAAATAACCGCCCTTAAAGACAAAATAGGTTGGCAACATTATATTCACGATATACGACTAAAAGTGAAGGGTAAGAAGAAAAAATCTTCTGTTATAGTATGGTTGCTTCCTTTTCTCTATTTTATATTCCCATCAATAGCCTGTATCATTGCATATATTTTTATGCGTTTTGGAGAGATAGCCAAGTTGCCAATTCCCATAGAGATTTCATTGTTACTAACAGGAATCATATTCATAATTAGTCTAATTATTAGTTGGCTCAGAGCAACTAAGGTCATTTTAAAATGAACATAAAACGACACCTAACACAAGAGTATGTCGAAAAATTGACTTTTGAAAATCTTTTTTTCTTTCTTTGAGTCAATTTTTTAAGGTCAACCCTGTAGACCAAGTTAAATTACCATTCCAGTTATCCTCCATAGACTCCCCATTTGAGGACAACACATCTCACTTTTTCCTTCTGCCTTGTTATCAATGAGCTAACCACGCTAGAAAAGACTTTTGTTTTTATCAAAAAAACCCAATAAAATTTCCCCTGAAACAGACTTATACTTATGGATAGAAAATTGTAATTTTTGGAAACTCTTGTGCTCAATAAGGAAGAAACCCCCGCACAGGCGAAACTATTCACATTCCAGCGAAAAAAGTAGTGAAATTCTCTCCTAGTAAAAAACTCAAAGAAGCTGTAAAGTAGGTAACTAAGAAATAAGAAACCTCAGTCAAAAGTGTGAACAAGAATTAACTATAGGGAGAAAATAAAAGAAATTCTAGATTTATTTGAGTTGAAATCTGTATCTCTTGAAAAAAGTGAGGTTTAGTGATATAGTAAGGGCAAGTTAAATATGTTTTTAAGGAAAAGGGACATAGTTACGGATATAATACAAAATAGAAAGATATACGAACTTTAGTTCGGATATAATCGAGATATGCGGACATCGCTTCGCTCGTCCGCTTATCGGGCGGCAGGTCGACGACACATTACTTGGGTGGGCAATGAGTATGAAAACTTTATTGAAAATCAAAGGTGATTCCTAATTATGAAAAGAATTCGTACTCATTTTTCAAAGATTGCACACATATACGAGGATTTAAGAACGACAGATTTAAAACCAATTTTGTTTATGAAAAGGAAACTGCAAAATTTGAACAAAATTGAAGCAGCGGATGTTGGTTGTGGAGGGGGGAGATATGATATAGAATTATTCCATTATTTAGGAGAAAGACTTTATCTCACTTGCATTGATGATAATGAGAACATGTTGAATGAGCTTACTAAGAATCTAAAGGACCACAAAATTAAAAACTTCAAAACAAAAAGAGCACCAGCAAGGGTTTTACCATTAGCAGTCAATTCTTTAGATGCTATATTCACCTTCAACGCCATACACCATTTCAAACTTTTAGATTTTCTTGAGGAAGTATCTCGGGTCTTAAGAGATAATGGATACTTGTTTATTTACAGTCGCTTACGAAGCCAAAACAAGAGAAATATTTGGGGAAGATATTTTCCTGAATTCCATGAAAAAGAGACACGGCTCTATAAACTAAGCGAATTGAAAGAAGTGGTAAAGAAGATCTCAATTCTAAAATTAGAGTCCATTGAATATTTCAAATATAAGCGAATGGCTAAATTAGAATGGCTCATAACACGAGCCACAAATTATCACTATTCTACATTTTGTTTGTACGATGAAAAAGAATTTGAAGAAGCTTTAAAGAAATTTCAGGAAAATATTGCTCATCATTTCAAAAATCTAGATAATATCACTTGGGATGATGAGAATATAATGTTCAACATTAGAAAAAATGTGCTTAATTGAGCTAATTCGAATGTAGTGATGCGGGCCACTTGTTGCTTTCCATAATGCGGTTGAGATCAATAGTCGAAGGAGCTTGGATAATTTGGAGTATTTTGGGTGCAGATGAAGATCAGGTCTTCACATTTCATTTATTCCTTTAATTTAGTTAAATGAAAATCATATGAAAGCTGTAGTCTTGATAGTCACTATCTTAGCATTGTTTATTATTGATGAGTGGCTTTTTATCATTAAAAAAAGAATTGAAAAAACTTAACAAACATTTCGAGAGTAAAATCAACCTTACAAATTCGACAAAATAATTTCAAAATAATGCCCGCTTAGAGTCACCAATAGAAAACTTGCCCATTCATAGGTAACTTTAGAAATCAGTAATCAATTGGTAGAAATTTTAAAGAATAGATGTATAATATTTTATTTTAGTAGCTTGATAAAAATTCTATGAGAGTTACACTTCTCATAAAAAGGAGGAAATAAGATGACTCTTCACCGTCGAAACTTTTTAAAGCTAAGCTTGTTCACTTTACTTTCTTCTTATTCTGGAAAAAGCATATTGGAAGGCGAAGAGAAAGAAAGAAAATTCAGAAAACCGTTTACTGGGAAAATTATCCCTATCACTGATGAAGAAAGAAAAAGAAGAATCTCACTGGCAAAAGAATTAATGGCCAGAAATAAAATAGGATGCATTTTGATTTCTCCTGGGAGTAGTCTTAAATACTTTACCAATATTAACTGGGGGCGAAGTGAAAGGTTTTTTGCTCTACTTCTTCCCCAGAGAGGAGAACCTGCTTTTATTTGCCCTTCTTTCGAAAAAAAGCGCTTAATGGAGCAACTCAAAGAAGCAAGAGATATTAGAACCTGGGAAGAAGATGAAAACCCACACAAACTTGTTCACCAATTTCTGAAAGAAAGAAAAATAGCTACTTCTAATTTCGGGATTGAGGAAACTGTTAGATTTTTTGTGGTGAATGGAATAACCAAAGAAGCTCCTGCTTTGAATATTGTTTCTGCTGACCCAGTTACTCACTGGTGTCGAGGAATAAAATCTTCTTTAGAACTCAACCTGATGAGAATAGCTAATGAAATAACCATCAATGCTTTTCGTGAAGCTTTAAAAGATTTGTCTCCCGGAATGACCGCAAGAAAATTAAGACAAAAAATACCCTCTATCTTCTCAAAATGGGGTTTTTCTGGCGGAGCAATGGTTCTTTTTGGTGAAAATTCTGCTTATCCTCATGGAGGAAGAATGAAAGAGACAGTCCTAAAGGAAGGAACAATTATTCTCATAGATGGAGGAACTTCAGTGGAAGGTTATCGCTCAGACATTACTCGAACAATAGTTTTTGGCAACCCGACTGATAAACAAAAAAAGGTTTGGGAAATTGTTAAGAAAGCTCAGGCTGCAGCTTTAAAAGCAGCCAGACCAGGAGTATTCGCAGGCGAGGTGGATCAAGCTGCACGAAAAGTTATTGAAAATGCTGGATTCAGTCCAGGTTATAAATATTTTACTCATCGCCTGGGACACGGAATCGGTTTAGACGGACATGAATGGCCTTATCTTGTCCGTGGCAATCCCTTGAAACTTTCACCAGGAATGACTTTTAGTAATGAACCTGGCATTTACATTTATGGAGAATTTGGGGTGAGACTGGAAGATATAATGTATATTACTGAGGATGGAGCTAAGCTTTTTACCACTCAAAGTTTCTCTTTAGAACACCCTTTTAACTAATTGGGCTTTTTCGACTTTGAAAACGTAATATTGGTAAAGGTTTTCTCCCGAGTACTCGGGGTTGGCCATTTGGATTTTGGTAATTAGGATTTGTTTAGTATTTCGGATTTAGAATTTAGTATTTTTATCTTAATTTATGTTTTTTCCTTATGTCTCAAGAGAAAAGAAAATCTTTATTCGATTCTCCCTAATTCTTTAAACAGCCAATAAGCATTAGTAAGTATTTCTTTTTTAAATTTCATACGATCGATTATCATCTCCTTGTTTCTATTCAGAGGATTTTCAAAGTGTAATTTAATTAAAGTCCATAAATCTGGTTTTTTCTTACTATAACTTAGTTGGGAAATTGGAACAGGAAAATCGCTTCCGAAAAGAAGCCTTTCAGAGGGAACATTATTTTGAATTGTTTCTATAATTTCTTTGCTTATGAAAGGAGAACAGAGAGCTGAAACATCAGCATAAAGATTCCATTTCCAACCATTCTCTTTTGCCTTTTTAAATATATTAATAAACTCTTTTAAATACATCTTATAATCGGGATCAAAGATACCGTAATAAGGAACAGAACAGTGAGCAGCAATCACAGTTACACCTTTTTCTAAGGGATACTGAAGATACTTAGGATTGTTAAATTCATAGGGATTATTCTTATATTCAGGGATGTTTCGATAAGAAGTAGGAACTGTTGGCTCAGGACCAGTATGATATAAAAGGGGAATTTTATGCTCTCTAAGTAAATAATAGAGAGTTTCACACTTTTTCTCTCTCGGATCTATCATCTGGGCTGAAGGAATCCATTTACATAAAACTGCACCATTCCGGAGGCAGAACTGGAATTCTTCCTCCAAATCTTTCTTATTCCTGTAAGGATGAATTGAAGCGCCAAAAAGAACTTTATTGGGATTCTCACTCTTCAGTCGAGCGATATATTTATTGGGAACAACTAAATGAGACTTTATTGGTGAGTCATCATTTACCCCGTATGATTTACCATCCAAATCATATACTTTATCCAGTGCTAATAACACACCATTATCTATTTTTGACTTTTTTAAAATTTTCAGCAGTTTTTTAGTAATACGTTTTTGAGTTAAATTCCAGGGAAAGGTTCCTGTGGTGAAGAGAATCGCCCAGTAGGCTTCTGTTAGCTCAAATTCCCTTGACCACTGACATCCACTCTGATCATCATCTCTCTCCCCTCCTGGTCCACCTATGTGAATGTGAATATCAATTACTTGTTCATTCATTTTTCCCCCTAAAAATCTCTAACCATTTATACTGGCCATCAATGTATCCTCTTTGCTTTATAATCACTTTATTGTCCTCAATCTGGTAGATATTATAAGCATTGAAAATGGTAGTATGATCTTGAATTGAGCGGGCTACAGAAGGAGCACAAATTACTGTCATTTTATGAGAACTCAAAGGAGTTGGTTTATGTTTCCAGTTAAAAGGATAATGCCTGTGTCCATGCAATATTAAATCAACACCTAAACTATAAAAATCTGTTAAATACTTCCTCGCTTTTCTCAAAATAGCCAATTGAGCTGCTTGACGGTAATAAGGAACAATAAGAGGATGATGATGCAAAGCTAAAATTTTAAATCTGTCTTTATTTCTTTTAAGTATTTCTATTAACCTTTTGTATTGACGCCTGTCTATCTTCCCTAAGGAGCCAAGAAGAAGACTGGAAAGAGGAAATTCCCCTGTCGAATCGACTAATATTAAGCCTATATCATTACCAAGAGATTTCACTATGGGATGCAGATCTTTATCTTTATAATGATTGGGATATATTCTTCTTAGAAATTTTTTTGAGAAATTTCCAGCATGAGCGCGGTCATGATTTCCAGGAACTACACTTAAAAACTTACTTTCATACCAGTCTGTATCATCCAGTTGCTTGAATTTTTCAATGAATACCTCAAATTCTTCACTATGATTGGTATTAGTGATATCTCCAGTGATAACAACATGATTCAATTCGTTTTTTCCTTTAAGAGTTTTCAAATCAGAAATAAGAACATCTAATAAATTTAAATCAATTCGAGTATTAAATGCTTTGAACAAAGCATAAAATATATTATATCGACTTAAACCTTTTCTCTTGTGAATATGAATGTCTGAAATATGAGCAATTCTCATTTTTCAACTCCTTTGATTTTCCCCATCATTTTAACTCAAAAGTCGAATTCGAGCAAAAATATATTCTAATTTTTCTTCCTCCAGAATCTGACGCATATAACCTGCCCGTCCGGGAGGCGGGTTGGCTACAGTAGTATCTCCTGTAATTAATTCAAAAGTAGGAGCCCTTTGATGCTTATTAATGTTCGCTTTCTTTCTTTTGTCATAAAGGAAAACCAATCTTATTTTACCTTCGCAAAGTTCGACACAGGTGATACCGTTTTTGTGAAGACAGCTGCCGTCGTTGAAGTAACAAGGGATAAGCAAATCAGCCTGCCCCAATCTCAGCCATTTCTCTTCCTCTCCTTCTTTTTCTCGAGTTTCATAAAATTCCTTTTTTTTAGCTATTATTTCAGCTTGAAGTTTTTCCTTCTCACTTGGGTTTTCTGTTTCAATATATTGTCTAACCAGATTTTCAACATCTATCCGAATACGATCCATCTTGGTCAATGATTCAAACATTGGCCGATGAGTGTGGCCAGCGATAAAAAGCACCTTTTTATTTTTAGCCCATTTATAGTATTCAGTCTCATCCTTTCTCCTTCTTCTGTAATTTTTAGCTGGGCTAGTAAAACTGGGAAAACCAAGGGGGCGAGCTATCCAACGGAGAATCACTCTTCCTAATTTTCCCAATTTATCATTAACAAAATCACCTTGATGTCCATGAGTCAAAAATATAAAATTCCCATTCCATTTGAACTTTATTCCTTCTACTATTCTAAGATTTGGTAAAATATCGTGGAGATACTTTTCCACTCTTTTTGGATTTTTCCAATCAATATCATGATTACCAAAGATTCGGAAATAGCGTCCTTCTTGAAGAAATTCACCTTCTTTGGCATATACATCGTTCTTATATTTATCTTTTAACTCCTTAATTCCAAATCTATGCAGCTCTTCGTAATCTCCGACAACTATCAATTTGAATCCTTCATGGTAATAATAATCTAATGTTTTGAGATATAACTCCTTATTCTTGTCAAATTCCTCCATTCCAATATGCTGATCGCTGAAGATTACATATTTTTCTTTTTCTGGATTAAGAGAAATTGGTTCTAACCGATCAAAAACCCTGGAAAGAGCCTTAAATTTCGTTTTGCCCATAACTAATCTCCTTTCAAGAAATATTATAAAATTTTTACTTTCCTATATACAGTCTTATTTTAGATAAAAATTATTTGGTTTTTAATTTGAAAATTTCATAAACTTTAAACTATCAGCCAGGCCAAGAAAAGATTACTGTTATATCACTCTTCTGGAATGAAGCATCGGAGGATATCTCGGGTTAAGAAGAAAAATTTATAAAGCTTATCGGTAAAATAAAATTATTTGATTGAAACGCCCAATCTCCAACAGAAGAAGCTGTAAATATCAGCTATTTGAGCAACTATTTTCTCAACTGGTTTCCCGACTCCATGTCCTGCTTTTGGTTCCACCCAGAGCAAAATCGGATTATCAGATGCATTAGCATATTGAACATAAGCTGCCATCTTCATAGCATGCATTGGATCAACCCGGCTGTCTGATTCAGCCGTGGTAAAAAGTACTGCCGGATATTTTGTTCCTTTTTTCACATGATGATAGGGTGAGTAAGCATACAGCCATTTGAACTGTTCAGGATCTTCTGATGAGCCATATTCTGGAATCCAAAGTTTAGCGATTGAGAAGTGATGATACCGAATCATATCCAATAGGGGTACAGCACAGTACACAGCTGCAAAAAGATCGGGGCGCTGTGTTAGAACGGCTCCCATCAGCAGGCCCCCATTGCTTCCTCCAGCAATAGCTAATCTACGAGGGTTAGTATACTTTTTATTGATCAGCCACTCTGCTGCTGCGACGAAATCATCAAAAACATTTTGTTTATTCCCTAACATTCCTGCTTTGTGCCATTTCTCACCATATTCTCCCCCGCCTCGCAGGTTGGGTATAGCTAAAACCCCGCCATGTTCCAGCCAAAAGAAATAAGGCCCTTGAAACATAGGAGTCAAACTGATGTTGAACCCACCATAACCAGTGAGCAGTGTTGGATTTGAACCATTAAGTTTCAAACCCTTTCGATGGACAATAAACATTGATATTTTTGTCCCATCTTTTGAAGTATAGTATACCTGTTTAGATTCATAATTAGAGGAATCAACATTAATCTTTATCTGATCAAAAATAGAGAGCTTCTCGGTTTTAAGGTCATAACGGTAAGCTGTCGGGGGATAGAAAAAGGATTGAAAGAAAAAGAACGCTTCCTGACCATTCCATTCACCAGAAGGAGTAGAAGCTGACCCTAAGGTAGGCAACTCAATCGAACTAAGAAGCTGACCAGTTAAGGAATAGATTTTTAAAAAAGTAGTGGCATTCCGCAATTCATTAACAAATATTTTATCTCCAATAATATTAAAATCCTGTAATACCCCTTCTCCTTCGGGAATAATCTGTTTCCAGTTTTCCTTCTCAGGCTGGTTAACCGAGGTAGAGTAAAGAGTATAGTTAGGAGCGTTGAGATTAGTCAGAATAAAAAGAGAATTTTTATAAATTGTTCCTAAAGAAAGAGCATCCACTCCAGTAATAACCGGAATATATTTTCCAGGGGCTTCTTTTAAATCACAGAAGAATATCTCTGAAGTAGCGAATTTATAAATAATAAGAAGCATATATCGACCATCAGGAGAAAGACTGACTATAATCAAATCTCGCGGGTCTCTTCCTTCGCCAAAAATCTTAATATCCTCATGGTAATCTTTGCCAAGTTTATGAAAATAGAGGTGACGGTTGTAATTTTCTTCTCCAGGCGGAACAGTGCCTGGTTTTGGATAGCGAGTGTAATAAAACCCACTGTTATCCGGCAGCCAGGCAAGACTACAGTACCGGGTCCGAGGTATCCCCTCTTTTAATTTTTCACCAGTATCCACATTAAGAATATACAATGTGCTCCATTCATCGCCATGTTGAGAAAGACCATAAGCCAAAAGCTTACCATCCTGAGACGGATACCACCAGTCAAGACTGGTTAATCCTTCCTTGCTTAAAGCATTGGGATCAATCAAAGCACGGCTCTTGCCTTTGAGGCCATCACGGACATAAAGAACTGGTTGATTTTGCAATCCTTCCCGCCGTTGATAAAAATACCTATTGTTCCGAACAATCGGAGTGCTGATTGAGCCCACAGAGAGAAGTTCTCTTAACCGTTTAGTAATTTTATCCCGCCCTTCAATTTTATCGAGAATCGAACGACTATAGTCATTCTGTTTCTTAATCCAAGCTTGAACTTCCTCATTTTCAATCTCCTCCAGCCACCGATAAGGGTCAGCTACTTTCTGACCATGAATTACCTCAACCACATCTACTCGGTGAGTTTCAGGTGGAGACAATTTTTCTTTTTTGCTGGAAGAATTTTTCCCTATTGCCTGGCGAGAGGACAAAAGAAAAACAATTCCCAATAAAAATAAAGCAAAACAAAAACCAGTCCGAGATATCCAGTCCAAATTTTTCATTCTTTCACTCCTTCAAATTCATTTTTTCCTAAAATAACATTAGAAAAATAAGATGTCAATTTTTCAACCATGGGTTAAGATCAAATTTTAAGAAAGAGAGGAATCAAACTTCACATTTCAAATTTATTTAATTGAAAAATGATCCAAATAGGAATA
>JBHIEE010000080.1:0-13603 GCA_046760445.1 Candidatus Aminicenantia bacterium | reverse complement strand
AAAGAAAAGGCTGACTTTTAATTAATTTCTCTGCTTTTTTAATTTCTTCATTAACTAAAACAAGGATTTTTTTCTTAAAAGGTTTTTTGGTTTTTTTTCTCTTAATTTTCTTAATATAACCTGCAGCAATTTTTGCCCCACCAAAACTCAAATTGTGAAGTTTTGCCATTTTATTTATAATTTTTCTCCTCTCTTTTTTATTTTCTAAAAAAGAATTTAAAATTTTTGCCAATTCCCTAAAATCTTTTGCATATTTTATTACCTCTTGAATTTTTTTATCTAAAATTTCCATCCTCAAAACATAGCCTGCCTCACCTCCCACTATAACAGGAGTTCTTAAAGCCAAGGCTTCTAAAATTTGGAGGTAGCCAAATTTTGAGGTAAAAATATCTGAAGCATCTAAAAACTCTAAAAATTTTCTTTGAGGAAGATAGGGTAAAAGAATTAAATAAAAGTCTTTTTTATTTTTTGAAATCAGAGGTAAAGCTCTTTTTGTCATTTCAAAAACAGGTTTGTAATATCCCGAAATAAAAATCCAAAATTTTTTAGGATCTAAATTATATTTTAAAGAAATTTTTTCTCTTATTTTCGGCTGAATCTTATAATCAGGTAAAGGAGGAATTATTTTTACTCTTTCTCCCTCTTCTCCTTTCATGAATTTTAGACCATTTAAAATTAAAAGGTCAGCATACTCTGCCAAATTCTTATAAACTCCTTCTTTTAGTTGGCCTCTCTTATAAATTTGATCAAAGACTATGGTAGGAATTCCTTTCTCTTTGGCTGCTAAAAATAAAGAGAGATTAAAAAGTTCATTAGTTGGCAAATCGGCAAAAATTATGGCTTTTGTTTTTTTAGGAAATTTTATTTTTTGGGGATCAGTCAAACTCAAATCTATTGTTTCGCAAGAAAAGCCCTCTTTTTTAATGAAATTGCTATCGTAACCATTTAAAAATAAGACCCCTTTTTTCTTAAAGTTTTTAGCGATTGCCAGACCCCTCTCTTGAACCCCTCTCCACCCCTTAAGACCATAAGTAACAAAAATATACATATTAATTTATTTTACCTATTAGAAACTTTAAATCAATGAATTTTGAAATAAAAACGGAGACGGTATTTTACGTCTCCTTAGGTACTATTCTTTTTACTCTTTTAATTTTTTCTCGAATTTTTGCAATTTCTTTGTCTGAAAGACTTTTTACATCAGAGATGGAGAAGTTATTCTTTAACCATCCTCTAATTCGCTCGTGACTCAGGATACATCGACATCTTTTTACATTTTCTATTTGCATGGCTTGAGGAAGCCAGTATTCTGGGATTTCCTTGAGGCCTCGTATCCATCGTTCTTTATTCACTGCCCAAACTTTTACTGCCTCTTTAGTATCCTTCACTAATTGATGATTTTCTCCTAAAATCTCTTCGGAAGCTTTATATTCTGAAAGGGTATCAGTTCCTATAAGGGAACATATTTCTTTGATTCTAGGAAGATGATGGCGAATACTCAGATGGATAAAGTAATCAATATCTACCCTCTCTGCGATATTGGTCACAAAGACGACATTCTCTATGGTATTGGTGGCTTTATCCTCTAAAATAATACACTCTTTTGGAATCCCCTTAAGGATTAGCTGTTTCTGCATTACTTCAGCTTCTGCGAGATAACTCTTTCCTGTATGTCCCCCCGTAAGAATTACCTTCACTTTTTCCTGGTCTAACTGAGGGAAAAGCTTTGCCGCTGCTTCAATATTTAACTTTTCCATAGGAGTCAATTCTTCGCTGTCTTGGGGGCCGTGTCCATAAACTACTATCGTCTTCAATAAATCACCTCCTTATTTCTCCATTTTGTTTTTTTTCGGGTGCTATCAAAATTGTGTCCTATTATTTAAACTTATCAACAGTTTACCTTTTATTACTTCCGCAAATTTTTTTATAAAGACTGTTGAATTTTTTAGCAGTTCTTTTCCAAGTGAATTTCTTCTCAACTGTCTCCCTTGCTGCCTCTCCCATTTTCTTTCTTAGTTTATCATTTTCTAATAGTTTATTTACAGCTTGGGCAATTTTTTCTGAATTTCTTGGTCTGACAAATACTCCATTGAAACCTGGTTTAACCAAAAGCGGAATTCCCCCTTTTCTAGTAGCTACTACTGGAGTTTTAGCTGCCATAGCTTCCAATATTGTCAATCCTAAAGGTTCATCCCAGACAGAAGGAGTAACAAAGACATCGGCTCGATAATAAAATTTAGGCAACTCTTCGCTTGATACATATCCTAAAAGACGAACATTTTTTAGACCTTTTTTTTCAATAAGACTAATTAAATATTGTTTCTCTGGCCCTTCTCCGATTAAAACCAATTCTCCTTTTATATCCTTTGCTGCCCTGACTAAATATCTTACTCCCTTTTGAGATACAAGCCGACCGGTAAAGAGAACCACTTTTTTATTTTTCATTCCATACTTCTCATCAATAAGAGACGTGTCAAATTGGGAAGGAAAAGCGCTCATATCCACTCCTCCGGGAATAATGTGAAGATTCTTGGAAAATTGCCGACCAAAAGTTCTCAGAAATTTTGTCCGCGTGTCTCCGCTAACCACGGTAATGGCTTGTGCTGCTTTCACTGCATCCTCACATAAAGGCAGATATCTCTTGTCAGAAAGAATGTCATATAAACAACTTCCGTGGGAGGTGATGATATATTTAATATTCTTTAAGGCATTAATGTATCTTGCCACCCAACTAATTAAAGAGAGGTGCTGAACATGGATTAAGTCTGGCTCAAAGTTTGCTACCGCTTCCAGGGTCGTACCTAAATAAGATTTATAAATGTCGGTAATTTCTCTCTCGCTTAACTCTGAATATTTTTTAGCTCCTTTTAATTCTGGGTGACCAACAAAAACCGGAGTTTGAGGAGGGCTAACTCGGTATTGTTTAATCTTTTCTTCTAAAAAACGGCGTTCTTCTGGGCAAATAATGCCTATTTTATAGTTTAATTTAACTAATTGGGCAACAAGATTCCTGATATAAGCACCACTCCCTGATCCCCATAAGGGGAAATCATAGAGGAATAGAATTTTCATACTTCGACAAGCTCAGTATGACCCTGAGTTTATCGAAGGGTCATAATGAAACTATTTTAAAATCCCGTTATAAGCGGGACTAATAAATATTATTTATTATGAATGTTTTTACATAGTTTCCATTATATCCCATCAAAATATCGTGTCAAACCAGTCTCCAGATAAAGTAATTTTAAAGCAGTTTTATCAATAGCATTAGAACTATTCCAAGCAAAAAGACAAAAAAATTGATTATTAATTTCTTAAGACTAGCTTGGTGCTTAATTTCAGGAATCAAGTCAGAGGAAGCAATATAAATAAAATTTCCAGCCGCAAAAGGCAACAAAAAAACAATTGATTTTCCTATTTCCTCTGAAAGAAAAAAGCCCACAATTCCACCAAAAATTACCGTAATAGCTGATAAAAAGTTTAAAACCAAAGCCTTCTCCTTTTTAAATCCTCCATAAATTAAAATTCCAAAGTCTCCAATCTCTTGAGGAATCTCATGGAGGGCTACGGCTAAGGCAGTAACTACTCCGACCGGAAATGAAATTACAAAGGAGGCGGCAATGATTAAACCATCAATAAAATTATGGATGCTGTCTGAAATTAGAAGTAAGTAAGAAAATGGCTTTATAGCAAGATGTTCTCTTTTGTGATGGTGATGCCACCCAATAAAGTTTTCTAAAACAAAGAAGGTGCAAAATCCAAGAATTAAATATAAAAAAAGATTCAAAACCTCATCAGGTGTAACTCTTTCAATTGCTTCTGGAATTAAATGTAAAAACGCTCCCCCGATTAGAATCCCAGCCGAAAAAGCTACTAAAATCAAAAGAATTTTATCTAATAGTTTTTCTTTCAAAAACAAAGTCAAAGCTCCAGCAAAGGCAATAAGACTAATCAAAAAAGTAGAGATAATTATATAAAATAAAATACTCATTGAATTATACCTATTGTTTTTTTATCTAAAGGGCTGTCGGACGTCGCACGTCCAACAGACGTCGCACGTCCGAGATTAGAATTCAATTTCTTTAAAATTAAGTTCCCTATAGCGACGGTCTTTGAGCCATCTGCTGAAATCCTTTTTAAATTCTTTCTCATCGGTGTTAAGCAATTCATAGAATAGTTTTTTGTTAATTACAAATGGAAAGTTTTCTTCCCCGATTAAATCTTTCAAACTCGAATATTCAAAATTCTCCAAAAAATTCATAGCTGCCTCGGAGTCTCGGATTCCTTCTTCACGCCAGTTTGGCTCTATCAAATCAAGAGGGTTGGCCATTATATAAAAAGGGAGATGAATAAAATGGGCATCTCGAGTTATTTTAATAATTCGAGTTCTTCCCTGGAATAAAACCCCTTCTCTTTTATTGACTTCATTGAAATATTTAGTGTAGCCACCAATTATTTTCTTGGAGAATATACTCACACCACCGTTGATCTTATCCTGAGCAAAAATATGAGGGTGATTGGGCATTAGACACCAACAAAGAATATCTACTAACCCTTTTTTTCCCTTTTTCGGACGTCGCACGTCTGAATGAAGGGTTTTTCTTTTATAGTAAGGGAAAATGACATTCTCCACATCGTTAAAGTCATAAAGATTATGAATGAATCTCAGATAATCATTTTCTTTAAGGAAAATTTTTCTCTTCTCAACTCCCCTATTTAAAAGATGAAAGAAATCTCCTTTCATATTTTCATGTTTAAGTATTAAGCATCATTGTTTTTTGAGTGTCGGACGTGCGACGTCGGAAATCGTTACCTTATTCATTTTTAATCATATCACAATTTAAAAAAGAGCTGAAATTTCTAAAAAAAGAAGGTAGCTTTATGCTACCCTATTTTTGTTTTGTTAATCCAGAAGGTTGAAATTGCCTGGTATTTTCATATAACTTCCGTCAGGATTTAAGATAATTCTTTTACCTGCCTTTTCGAATACATCTATATCAGGGACACCCAAATTAGACGGGGGCTCAATACGTTTCCAATCATTTTTTTCTAATCCTTCTCGGCTTATTTTTTCTCCGTTTTTCTCGCTGTCTGTGCTCGTCTAAAAAACCTCCTTTGTCTACTAGATTGTAGAGATACTGAGCTAATATTTTATCAAGCCATAAACTTATGTCAATAGTTTAGTGGAGCTAATCAAAAAAGAGGGTAGCTGTTTTAGACTACCTCTTGTTTTATGGCTTTTTTCTCACGAGCTGCACAATCTCAGTTTCTGGGTCCCAGGCTATTTGATAATCTCCTTTTTCAAAGAGCAAAAAATCTTTTCCAAAAGGACCTACCTCCTTCCAGCCTTCTTCCTTTAATCTTTCTTTTGAAATTTTCTTACCTTTTTTTATTTCTTCTGCCATCCCAAACACTTCCTTTGGTATAGATTAATTTAATTACAATCACAAAAAAGTCAACCCCAAACAACCCAAAAAGTATTCTCGAAATAATTATAAAGAAGAAAAATCTCAAATAGCTAAATTGAGAAAATAAAAAACCTGCCAGAAGTGAAGGCAGACTTTTGAAAAAATAAATTAAGTCAAAGATAATCTATTCTAGCTCTCTTTCTACATCTTCAATTTCTTTGCCGATAATATCTCGGGAAGCTTCTAAAGCTTCAAGTAAGTTATCTCGAACTTCTTTTTCTTTTTTAGTCAAACCACCTCTCTTGTCAAAATGCTCAACTTCATTCTTGACTTTCTCCTCCAGCAACTTAAAGGCCTTGGCAACACTTAAAACTACCTCTTTGGTCTCTCTTCTCAGTCTCCTGCGCCAAACAGAAATTCGGTGACGGATATAGATGAGGGCCACAACAGCACCGATAACGAGAACGATTAATGTTAACATAATACTTATATAATCTATTACTATCTTACCAATTTTTAAAAAAGGGGGCAAGCCAACTTCCAAAAGATATATCCCAGTGGGATAACTCAAAGCTCCTCTTTTATCTTGAGCTTGAGCCCAGATTTCATAATCTCCTTCTCTTAATACTTTATCGTAAAGAAGTCCCCAAGAACCCTGTGGACTAGCTTTTGTTTCCGAAAGAATAGGTTCTTCTCTAATTTTTTGAATAAAGATTCTAACTGTTACTTCAGGCAAAGCTGTGCCTTCTATCTCTAAAGCTTCTCCCATTCTTATTCTTCTGGGGATTTTTAAAATTTTTGGCGATTCAATTGGAAAAACCTGAACTTCGGCCGAGGAAAGAGCAAAGTTCCCAGCTTTGTCTGAAGCTTTAATTGTAATTTGATGTCTTCCGGGAGCTTGGGCAGGAAGTTTGTAAGGACTTTCTTTGGTGCTTTCTTCAAAAACCAAAAAGGAATCCCCGGGACCAATTCTAATTTCGTAATGGGCTAGCCCCGAAAGGTCATCAGTGGTGCCAAAAAGAATAATCGGTTGAGGATCAGTTGGATTTTCTCTCTCCACTCCAATTTCAAAGGGGCTGGGAGGACTAGTATCAATTAGAACTTTGCGGTGGGCAATACTGCCCCAGCCGTTCTGATTTTCGAATTTAATGTGGAAATACCAGATACCATCTCTGATATCTTCAAATTTTATTGAACTCATTAAGCCATCGGAAATTGGTCCGGGGTCAGCTATTGGACTTTGGTTCAAAAGTAAGCTTACTCCAATAATATCAGAGGGCAGCTTCCAAGAAAACTCTGGATTATTGTTGGCGTACCATTTTCTTTCTTCAGGATGAGTAGGAGAAGAAACAACTGGGGCAGCGGGAAACTGGCCAGGAGTTGGAGGCAAAACACCTTCTTCTGGAGGAAGAGTTTCAATTTCTCTGGCACCCAAAGTATAAAGACCGGAAATTAAACTGGATAAGATATTGGTTCCCTTTCCATCGTCAGCTAAAACTGAACCTGAAGAAAAGTTAATACTAGCAATGCCGGTAGTTAAAACTTTAAAAGTGATAGTAATGATTTCTCCTGAGCTCCCAAGATAACCAGGACTGGGCTTTCCTCCAGCAAAAGAAATAGTTCCAGCACTATTGGAAAAAACCGGCTCCTGAACCCAAAGAGTAAAAATAGAATTTGCCTTAGAAACACTTTGAACCTGTATTTTAGCAGGATCAAAAACCAAAATAGCATCGGCAGCATTAATTGCTTGGGTTCCAGTATTTACTCTCAAACTAACTGGAAAAGTACCTCCAACTTGATAGGTTCCGCTTGGCGGACTTAAAAACAAAGTGGCATCAGCTGCCTCAGCCCTATTGGAAAAAATAAAAAATCCAAAAACAAAAATACAGGACAATAATGTAGAGTATAAAGTTATTTTCTTTTCCATTAAAATTTTCGACGGGAATTTTTAGGGGTTAATTTTTTGATTTTTGACTTTTCCCGCCGGCGGGCGAGTTTTTCTTTTCAACTTTCTATAAACTAAATAGCCAATTCCTAACCCAAATCCAGCTAATACTATCATTGCCCAAAAAAGAGGAGATTTTGTCAAGGGTCGATAAGAAGGTGCGTATTCAACTGTTCTTTCATTGCCAGCTTTATCTACTGCCCTAACTTTTATTATGTAACTTAATTCCTGATTTTCCAATAAATAAGGGCTTTGGGCTAATTGCCACTCCTTTTTACCTTCTTTTACTTCATAATAATCAAGCCCTGTTTGTTTGTCCACAGTTTGAAAAATTATAAAGTATTTTCCTTCAAAAATTTTTGGGTCTTTGGAAACTAAAATCTCAAAAGGTTCAGGAGGAATTTTGTCTTCCAAAACTTCTTTCTCCCAATCATCGGCCAATGAGGATACTCCTTCTACAATTTCAAATTCAGCTCCTTTTAAAGTCAATTTTGCCTCAGTACCCAAACCATCATTCAAGAATACTTGAGAGTCTTCCAAAAATCTAATCTCAACAATGTCTTTCTCTTTTTCTGTAATTAACAATCCCGGCATATTGACTATTATTTTTCCTAAAATATCAGTCTCTCCTGGGTCACCGGGCAGTTTGCCACAATAACCCCCGGGTATTCCTCCGGCAAAGGAAATTCTCCCCTCAATTCCATCAATTTCTGGTGGCTGGAGCCAAAGACTAATAATTGATTGCCCTGAACTGAAATCAAGAACGTTTAAGATGTCTTGGTCATAACTTAAATTTGCCGCAATAGTATTTATACATTGGCCTTCAGTATCAATCTTTACCTCAACAAAAAAGGTTTGACCGGGTTGATATTGACCGCTTGATGGTTCTAAATATAAGACTACTGCCTCTGCCGATGAAGCAACAAAAAACAAGCAACAAGCAACAAGAAAACATAGAAGCAATTTCTTAACATTATTATGTGTTACACGTTTCATGTTTTAGGTTTTATGTTTTTATCCTGTCCAGTAATATAACATTATTGAAAAATCAGGAAGACCCACTGTCCCATCTTGCTTTTGGTCAACGCAAGAATTAAACCTTCCCCACCAGTGAAGCAAAATGGAAAAATCAACTAAATTTACTCGGCCATCTTCGTTAAAATCGGCATTAGGACAGACAACGCCCGGAGCTACCTCACCTACATAAAAAGCTAAGACTTGGGAAAATGAAGAAGCCAAACCTTCAGGAGAAATAGCTTTAGCTCTGCTGGTGTGCATTCCTTCATCTAAAATTCCGGTATTGAAGTCTTGAAGCCAATCGCCCTGCCTGCCAGCTTTTGTTTTACTAATTAATTCTGGAGATTCAATATGAGTTGAAACTTCACTCTCGGGAGCAGTCTGACCATAAATATCCAAAACTTCTCCTTTTTGTATTTTTACTTTGGAAAGTTCAATAGTTGGGGGAAGGAAAATTCCAGAAATAGTAGTTATTACCCCATGAATAACATTAACCGTAAAAGAGAAAGTAATCGACCTTCGCCCTCCTTTATCCTCTGCCCAGAGAGAAAAAGTCCAAATCCCGGGAGTAATATCAGCAATTTCTATTTGAAAATCAGCTAAGCTATCCGCCTTTTGGGTGGCTGCTATTTTTCCATCATATAAAAGATTAATTTTAGCTTCTGGATAAGCTTTTCCTTTGATAACAACCTTGGTTTTAACAGGCGGTGGGACCCCTCCGCCGCCAGTTGGAATAGTCGGTCCTTCATCTTTACAAACAGCATCACAACCGTCATCTGATTCGTTATTCCCATCATCACATTCTTCCCCATATTCTGATTGGACAATTCCATCTCCACAATAAGGAGCCCAACCCGAGCAAGTTGAATTACAATATCTATCGTTGGCGTTATAAGCATATCTTCCGTTGTCAGCCCCATCATCACAAAACTCATCTTCATCAATTTCTCCATTTCCACAAACTGTAACCAGCACAGTGGTTTGGGCCTGGTCAGCTTTCACTTCATTAAAGAATAAAAAACTGGGGCTAATTAAAACTAGCCCTAAAATAAGAATTATCCCCCAAATTATAAATTGTTTATACCTTTTTTTCACACCTTACTTTTTTGGAACTTAAGGCCAATTTTCCAAAAACTCCTTTTCTCCTAATGATAATAATCAAAAGGACAATTATTAGAACTGTTATGGCTATAATGGCAGCTACTATCGCCCAATCTTGTCTCGACATTTCAAAGGGAGTTATCTTCAGCGGCAATTTTCCTTCCCTGAGCATTTCTTTTTCATCTTTGAATACTGAAATTTTAGTCCAATAATCACCAGGGCCCAATTCTAAGGGGAAAACAGCTGTCACCTCTTTTTTCTCAAAGGGTTTTACTTTTGCCAGAGAGCTATCAACACTTTCAGCTATTAAATCTTTCCAATTTAAGTCCCAAATCTCAATTTTGACTCTATTAGGAGCGGCTTCAACATTTCCAGTATTTTCAACATTCATTAAAAGTTTAATCTTTGTTGGTAGCGCTATCTTCCACCAATGAAAACCCTCTTCTGAACTCTGAATTCTTAAATTCCTAATTATAAAATCAATAATTTCTATCTCAGTTACAGTTAAATCAAGATCTAATCTTGCTCCCAAAGCAATGGCTACCCCACCTCTCTTTTCCGCCTCAACTGGTACGGTTTTAACATAGATGTAGCCTTTGTAATTTTTGTATTCTGCGTCTTCGGGGATATCTATATTAACAAACATCGGAACCCTTTGTTCTCCTTTTGGCAATAAAAATTCTGTTCCAGGATTAATTGTTATCCAATCCTCAACTTCTGGAGCATCAATTGAAATTTCAGCTCTTAAATCTTCGGTAGGTTGGCCCCGAGATAAAATAATTCTTGTTTCAAAGGAGGCACCGGGATAAAGCAGTTGGTTTTGAATGTGAGAGGGAGAAATTCCAAAACCCGCCTCGGCAGGCTTGACCGAACCAATAATCAAGAAAATCGCTGAAACAAAAATAAACCATATGATTTTAAAAAATTTTTTATTCATTACACTTCAAAGCAATCCAAACAGTTTCTTTCTGTTTCTTGTTTTATTTTAATTATGGCTTCGTATTTATCTATTACGGCCAATCTAATTCATCTCTTACTGCCCCAAAAGTATTCTGACCAGAGTAAACTCCGGTCGCCTGTCCACCAGGCACTGCCAAGCCCCAGTAAATATTGCTCGTTGATTGAGTAGTGGTAGCGGTGCTTTTTGCTAACTCCAATTCAAATTCAACTGTTGAAGTAGCCAAATCAGTCCCGTCACCATAGTTATCATAGGGAGCGCTTGTAGTAGAATATTCTTGATAAGGAACATCAATTACATTACCGTCATCAGTCATAGCTGTACCCGATAAATTAGTATCTAAGGCACAGTTGCCAGTAGCTGCTACAGTAGAGGTAACATTAATAACCCCGGTATCTTGACCAGGGCCTAAACTTCCATAACCAATATCTCCCGTATCAAGATCTAAAGCTGCCAAATCATTAACTTCTACAGCCACACTACTGGTGGCTGAACCAGTGGCCGAATCATCGTCAGTAGCTTCAAGAAAAGCTTCCCAGTTTTCACTACTCCAGGGAGTAATGCCAGCACCAGAAGTAGGGTCAGCAATATACCAGAAGACAGCTGTACAGGTAGCATAGCGGTTGGTATCGCCATCAGTTGACTCTAAATTACAAGAGATATTGTAGTAACAATTATTAGCATTGTAAGAAGAACAACCTCCAGCTCCAATTCCAGTCCTGTAAGCTTTAGCTACTGCAGAAGAAATATCAGCATCACCATTATCATCAGAAAGCAAGCCAGTAATATTAACGGTAGTAGTTGATTCCTCGGTTAAATCAATATTCTGTTCGTTATTTAACTTTACATCAGGAACACTTGGGCTTTTATTATTGACAGTATACTGAGCATTATCACCATAACTTCCACCATAAGCTTCGAATCCGTGGGTATCAACCACATAGGTATAAGCATCATAGGGTGAGCCATCATCATCGGTTGGAGTAGGAATACTATAAGAACAAGAAGGGTCACTATTTACCAAAGAAGAAGCACAAAGCTGACTCCCTGTGCAAGTATCGGTGGAAGTGCTAAATCCCGATGCATCACAAACAATCAATTTTACCTGGTCTTGAGGATTACTATCTGGATCTGATGAGCTAGCGTACCAAGTTGCATTAGAGCCAGGATCAGCTGAGGGATTTTGAGTTACCGCAGTAAAAGCTGGAGGATGGTTTACATGAAAGGGTGAACCGGAATCTCCCGAACCCTGGCTGGAGCCAGAACATTGCTGACTTGAGGCAGCAGCATCACAGACAAAACCCCACCAGTCGTTAACTTCTGACCAAGCATCTTGAGTGGTAGTTGAACAGGAAGCTTGGGCGTCATCAGCGGTGGAACCAGAAATACACCAAGAGCCGCCATCGCAAGTTGGAGCTCCCCCACCTGTTCCGGGACTAACAGCATCCGACTTACAAATTGCTAGATAATAGTTATCTCCATTGGGGTCAGAAGAAGTGGCGTAAAAGGATTGGGTAGTAGTAGCTTCAGTCGGAGTGCTAGTTGCTGAAACAGGACTCTCAGTTGGGCCAAGTGTAAAGGTTGGGGCAGCATTTCCCACTGAAACTGTGGTGGTAGCGGTATCGGCTTTCACTTCGCTGATTTCAGGATAAGATCTGAAATTGAGACCAAAAGTAACTACTGAACAAATCAAAGCCAGAATTAAAACCCAGGGAATTGTCTTTTTTACTCGTTCTTTCATCTTTTAATTTCTATGGATTTTTATTTTTAATTTTTTTTATCCTTAGGATAAAGGTCGACCTTTTGTATTTTAACACAAAATTTAAAAAATAAGTAAAACTTAGGGCCAGGGTAATTCGTTCTTTGAACCGGTTAAAGTATTTTGACCAGAATAATCTCCGGTAGGTTGGGGGTCGGGAATTTGAATGCCCCAGTAAATATCAGTGGTTTGTTTGTTTCCGGCATCAATGGTTTTGGGTAAATTTAATTCTAATTCTTGGCCCGGATCCAGTTGCAACGTATAAGCATAAGGTGAACCATAAGCCACTGAAGAGGTGGCGTATTTTTGCTGGGTGACTGAAATCGAATTCCCATTTGAAGTCATATTGATACCGTATAAAGTTACATCTAAAGAACAATTACCGGTATTAATTACTTGGGTGGTAGTGGTTAAGGGGTCAGTAGTACTAGTCGGATATAAAAAACCATAATAAATTGGAGCTCCCGCAATATCTAAAGCAGTAAGGTCATTCATTTTAATTGTCTGAGTGGTATTGGTAGCTGAATAACTTTGAGATTGGGAATCAGTAGCTTTAATCCAAGCCACCCAATTTTGACCATCCCAGGGAGTATCAGTAACAGTCGGGTCAGCATGAAATTGAACATTAAAGTCACAAGTGGCAATACAAGAAGTTCCAGAACAAGAACTGGTAGCACAAGTAGTTTCATAGCAATTATTAGTATTTGTAGCACAATCCTGACCTACTCCAGAGCGGAAAATTTTGCCGATTACCGAAATAATATCCTCCCAGCCATTGGGATCAGAAGTAGTAGCTGTTGAAGTGACTAAAGTAGTTGTATTTTCAGTTAAATCAATATTTTGACCATTATTTAAAGAGATATCGCTAACTTGGGGGGGCTCGTTAATAGCGATTGAAATATAATCAGTTTTTAAAGTTTGGGAGCCAGAATCCTGATAAACTCTGACATAGTTCCAATTGTTGGTGTCGTAATAGCTACCGGCGCTGGTAGTAGCAATTGTGGTTTCTAAATCAAAATCCGTGTTGGCCAAACAATTAGTACTGGTGGCTAAACCATCCCATCTGGTTTGGCTGATATTATAAACCTGAAGAACAACTTTGTTGGAAACACTACAAGCTTGAGTGGTTTGACCTCTCCAGTCAATATCAATACTATCAGTACTATTGGTGTGCTTTCTGGCAAACAAGAAAACTGGATAAGCTGAGGTGCTGGTAGCTGGGTCATATTTGCCATCAGTAGCAGTAGCTACCGCATCATAACCTTTGTAATCTAAATAATAAGGCAAATCAGAATTGTCAGTCGGTAAGGTAGAAGTGCTGGGGTCTTTGGAATAGCGTTTGGTGTCATCTGTAACAATGGTGGTGGTAGCTAAAGAGATGTAGCTATCTAAAGTAGTGGCAGCAGTTTGGTTGT
>JBHIEE010000079.1:0-13763 GCA_046760445.1 Candidatus Aminicenantia bacterium | reverse complement strand
TTTCCTGGATTAGTGATTCCTCGGCCCAGATTATAATCTGGTCAGAACGAGGGTAAACCAAATTTAATTTTTGAGTGGCAATCTTTTCTATTCTTTCTAAGTTCAAATAAGAGGCCTTCTCTAATTTTAATTTTTTAATTTCTTCTTTTAAAACAGCCTGTTCTTTTTTGAGCTGTTCAATCTTATATCCGAGCTTTATTCCCTCCAAATGATGCCAGAGGTAAAAGATAAAAATAAAAGCGATAATTGTTCCAATTAATAGAATATTTAAAATCTCTTTTTTCCTCAGCTTACCTCGGCTCATTTAAATTCTCTCCGCTGCTCTTAATTTGGCTGACCTTGCTCTAAAGTTTTGAGCAACTTCTTCCTCAGTAGGAGTTATCGGTTTTTTAGTCAGGATTTTTATTAAGGGAGCTTTCTCATTTGATTTTGCCAGTTTTAAAAAAGTATGCTTGATTATTCTATCCTCCAGAGAATGAAATGAAATAGCAACAATTCTTGCCCCAGAAGAAAGTCTTTCAATCAATTGCTCAAGAAAGCGAGAAAAATTTTTCAATTCTTGATTAACCTCTATTCTTAATGCCTGAAATACCTTAGCTGCAGGATGGGTTTTTCCTTTTCGGGGTCGCCAGGGAATAACTCTTTCCACAGTTTCTTTTAACTCCGCTGTTTTCTCGATTTTTTTAAGTTTTCTTTGGACAACAATTTCTCTGGCTAGTTTTCTGGCTCTCTTGAGCTCTCCATATTGGGTAAAAATTCTAATTAATTCTTTTTCGGAATACTTATTGATAATCTGGTAAGCAGTAAGCTTCTCCTTTAAATCCATTCTCATATCTAAAGGTCCTTCCAGGTTAAAACTAAACCCTCTTTCGGAGGAATTAAGCTGGAAGGACGATAACCCTAAATCAAATAACACTCCTCTTACTGCTGAAAAATCCAAATCTAAATCAAGAGAATTTTTAAAATCTAAATTATATAATTTAACTCTGTTAGAAAAAGACTGAAGGCGTTTTTGGGCGATGGACAGAGATTGACTGTCTTTATCAAATCCAATTAGATAGGCCCCCATTGAATTCTTTAAAATTTGACTAGCATGTCCACCTAAACCTACTGTGCAGTCCATAAAAATTCCTTTCCTGTTTATATTTAAAAAAGAAATAACTTCTTTGACCATAACCGGTATATGTTCGTATTCACCAATCAACCTGTTCTCCCCACAGTTGCTGAGTTCAATTAAATGCCAAACACAGAGAGAGCTTTAAAATCTTCTAGAGTTAATGGTTCTCTGTCTATCTTCTTTCCAAACAGCTCCTTATTCCAGATTCTTAAATGAGATTGACTTCCTAAGATAATCACTTCACTGTTAAGTTGGGTCTTCTCTCTTAAATGCGGATGAATTAAAATTCTCCCTTTCTGATCCATTTGAGAGGTTTTTCCATAATAACTGGTTAACTCAATATACTTGATAATAGCTGGTTCCATTGATGGAGCATTATGGAGTTTTTCTTCAATCTTTTCCCAAACGGGAAGAGGAAAAACCTGAACCATAACTCCGTTGACCGAAGTGATAAATAGCTCTTTTCCATAATTTTTTTCAATAATACTCCTGAATTCTTCGGGAATCTTAATTCTTCCTCCCTCATCTACTTTAACCGTATAGCTCCCTCTGAGCATCTCTATTTTCCCATTTTCTCCCATTTTTTCCCACTTATGAAAAATATATGTTATTGACTAATAATTGTCAAGTAGAAATTTGAGAATTTTTTATTTTTCAACATCTTGTATCTTTTTCCCTGAAAGATTCAATATGTTGGAAAAATTTTCAGAAAAAATCAAACCTAAAAAAACTATAGTGCTGCGGTGCTACTGTACCACATAACCGTAGCACTATCTTTAAAAAGATTCTCAAATGATCCTAACAAAGAGAAGATACATAATAAAAATTCCAAATATCAAATCCCAAATTACAAATAAGCTCCAAATTCTAATTATCAAATGTTCAAAACAAAATATATAAATTAGTTTGGTATTTGGAGTTTGGAATTTATTTGATATTTGATGCTTGGGATTTGTTAATTAAGGGTTTTCAAATGATAATTGGAGATATTATCAGGGAACAGAGATTTCAATATATGAGTAAGGATAGAATAAAAATACTAAATTCGAAATTCGAAATCCTAAACAATATCAAATTACCAAAATACAAATGACCAACACAAAAATTATTCTGATCTCTACTTGTCGACAGACAGGTGTTTTGAATTTAGAACATTTGAATTTTGGATTTGTTTCGAATTTCGATATTTGGATTTCGGATTTAATTTTATGTGGAGGTGAAGCCAAAAATCAGAGCTTGAAAATCCAATACTGACAAGGGTTTTCAAGGCTGAAAATGCTCTAATTTTAAAGGAGGTGAAAATAAAAGCTCACTGCCACATTTTTTAATTTTGAATTTTCAATTTTTAACTATATAAAAGCAAAGCCCTTCTCCTTAAATGGAGGGAAAAACAAAAGAAGGGGAAGGGAGAAGGGCTTTTTATACAAAGGGTAAAGGAGATTCATAATAACTATTAATTCCGCATTATTAATTAAATAATCTCATAGCACTTGCTGACGAACTCTCTTCTTATGGTTTTCTTTATCCTGATAATAAATAACTACTTCTAATTTCATCATATCTCTTAAATCCTTTCCTTCCTTCACCTTTTCCCACAGGAAATCCGTTGGCTCTAATTCGAAATAACTAATTTTGAATTCATAATCGGGCCCATTTATCCATTTATTAATATTAATTATCTTAGTATCGAAGTATCTACTCTTATTGTTATTTTCAACTACCCAGTTTAATTTTATTTTATCCAAGAAATAACTATAATTTGGGTAATTCCATAATGAAAAACTAAATTTATTTTTCTCAGCTATTATCGCTTTAATCTCTAATTGTGGTTGGTTTTTTGATTTTGTCTCCATTTTTTCCCTCCTATATTATATAGTCTTAAAAAGCAAAAAAAATATTGGGTTTTTTTAAAAAAATAACTCTCTCATTTTTCTTGCCCGAGTAATCCTGAACTAATAACTTCAATTTTTAGTTGAAATTATAATTTTTTTCTGATATTTTTAGCCATTATGAAAAGGATATTTTTGATTATATCAATTATTTATATGGTTAATTGTGGAGAGAAAATCTTGGATAAGACTCTGATTGAGTCTATTAGGTCTTTCCCAACAACTTTAAATCCCGTTTATGTTACCGACGAAGTTGGAACCGGAATAGTAGACAAAATATTTAGTGGATTATTTTGTTTCGATGAAAAAGGTAATCCAATTCCTGATTTGGTTAAATCCTACTCTTTTTCAGAGCAAGGAAAAGAAATTTTAATTACTTTACGAACCAATGTTTACTGGCACGATGGTCATCCTTTTTCAGCAAAGGATGTAATTTTCACCTTTCGTCTTCTGCGGAACCCAGAGATAGCCTATCCCTATCTTCCTGACTTAGAACCAATAAAAGAGATAAAAAAACTTAATTCAAACCAAATGAAGATCATTTATCACCATCCTTTTGCTCCAGCCTTGATTTACCTCACTTTTAAGATTCTCCCTGCTCATCTTCTCAAAAATTACTTAGAAAATGGCCAAAAATTCAAGGAAAGTAGTTTTAGCTTCTCTCCTATAGGTACTGGACCTTATCGATTTATCAAGTTGATCCCTGACCAGAAAATAATTTTGGAATCTTTCTCCGAGTATTTCTTGGGAGAGTCATCAATAAAAAAATATATTGCCCAGTTAAATGTGGATGCTTTAACCAATCCTCTAAAATTAATTAAAGGCGAAGTCGATTTAGCTGAAATTGAGCCAGAATTAGTTGCTTCATTAACTAACAATAAAAAATTCAATCAAAAAATTAAAATCTTTCCTTATCAAAAGAATTCTTTTACTTATCTGGCTTTTAATCTTGACCTTCCATTTTTTAAATCAAGAGCAATCCGTCAAGCTCTAGCTTTGGGGTTAAATAGAGAATCAATAAGAAAAAATATTCTTCGCGACTGGGGTGAAATCTGTTCTTCTCCAATCATTCTCAGCAAGTGGAAGAATCAAAAAATAAAACACTATCCTTACCAACCTAATTTAGCTAAAAAGTTACTAAAAGAAGAAGGATGGCAAGACTCAGATCAGGATGGAATATTGGAAAAAGATGGACGGAAATTTTCATTTACTATATTGACCAATTCAGAGAGTTTACTTCGAAGACACATTGCTCTGGCATCAAAACAAGATTGGGAAAATCTCGGTTTAAAAGTTGAAGTCGAGTTTACGGAATACGGAATCTTTCTTCAGCGATTGAAAAAGAAAAACTTCGAAACAGCAATTTCAGGATTTTTACTTGACCTTGACCCTAATCAACTCGATTTATGGCATTCAGAAGGTTTTTTAAATTATTCTGGTTATCATAATAAACAAGTTGACCAATTGTTGGCCGAGGGACAAAATGTTTTAGACCTGAACAAAAGAAGGGAAATATATAATAAATTTCAGGAAATAATTGCTTTTGATCTACCAGTGATTTTTTTATTCTCCCCTCATTATCTAATGGGGGCAAATAGAAGAATTAAGCTGTCGCGATATCCGAAAATAATTGGCTCAGTCAATTCTTTTTCGAGTTTCATCCGTCACTGGGAAATAGAAAATTGACTTTCTTTTCCTTTGACTGAAACTAAAAATAGTTAACTCCCTGGAGAGAAAATCATGAATTATTCAATCAACCTTGCTAAAGTATCAATAATGGTTACTGCTTCTTGGCCGCTGAGTTCCTGAAAAGGTTTGAACTGATAACCCGGAAGAAGATCCATTAATTGATAGGAAACTACTTTAACAATTGGTTGATAATAGAAATGCTCAGGAGAAACATCAGATAAATGAATATCTTCAGGTGAGAACTGTTTAACTAAGCGATAATCCTTGCTGGTTAAAAAATCAATTAATCGGCTCAATACTTGAGCCATTTCTCCTCGAGTAATAATTTCTTCAGGCCGAAAAGTATGATTCGGATAAACATCTAAAAGTCTTAAAGCAGTTACTTCCAAAATATATTGAGCTGCCCAACTAGTAGAGATGTCAACAACAATCGGGGGCTTAACCCTGAGTCTTCCCCAAATATCTTTAAATTTTATCGCAATAAGGGATGCTAAATCAGCTTTATTAATGGTTTTTTTCGAAGGAATATCATTAAACTGTCGGGGGAGTTCAATAAATACCAATTCTTTTTGGATTAAATCCAGTCTTTTTTTAATCTGTGGATCATCTGGCTCAATTTTCAGAAGTTCCTGATAAATTTCGTCGGCCTCTTTATATTTTTTACTTAAATATAATAAATCAGCCAACTCTTTTTTTATAGCTAGATTCTCTGGCTGTAAGGAAATGGCTATTTTATAGTGCCGAATAGCATTCTCGTAGCCCTTTGTATTATTCTTATAATATTGAGCCAACTTCAAATGAGGCTCCAGCAAATCTGGCGAATAATAAAGAGCTTTAATAAGTAACTCTGCTCCCTTATCATCTTGATTATGACGAAAAAAATATTCTGCTTCCCGAAGGAGTTGCTCTGTTTTTCTGGTTCTAATTGTCTGATAATAATATTTTGCCCATTTATTGTTCGGTTCCTTATCCAACACCCGACGGAACTCAACAAGTGCTAAATCATCTTTTCCTGTCTTCTGATATAATTGACCTAAACCGAAATGAATAATTGGCAAATCAGGATGGATTTCGAGTGCTCTCTTGAACCATTCTTCACTAATAGAAAAATCACCTCGCAGCAAATAAGTGTAAGCTAATCCAATGCAAGCTGCAGGATTATTGCTATCCATTTTAACGAATATTTTAAAAGCTTTCCCAATTCTCCCTTGTCTTAAACATGCCCAGCCATCTTCAGCAGCAATCCTTTCGTCCAAGGAAAGCTGGGTGACTATCTCTTGGGGGAAATCATCCAGATAAATGGTTTGAGTAACCCGTTCATAGCTCACACATGAAGTTAATAGTAATAGGATTATTATTGCGGAATATGAGATTTTTGTTACCATTTTTTTTCTCCTCTCCTAATAAAGGGCAAAAATTTTAAAACCAATTGAGGTTTAGCTCTAATCTTTAACTCTATGAAATCTTTGTTTTCTCTTCGTTTCAAAACTATCGCCCAATGATAAAAAGAAGTAACTAATTCTTCTTCCTTTTTTGGAATTTGGATATAGTACAGTTTACAATCTTTGAATAACTCTTTACAGAGGAACTTTTTTAAATCATTAATTCCCTCTCCTGTTTTGGCTGAAATGTAAAATCCTGAATTGTTCCCCTTTCTGTTCTTTTTTAGGAATTCATTTTTATTGGGCAACAAATCTATCTTGTTCATCACCCTAATTATTCTATTCTTTATAATCCCTATCTCACCTAAAATTCTCTCGGCAGATTCTATCTGTTCCTGAAAATTAGGAGAGCTTAAATCAACAATATGAAGAATTTTATCTGCTTCAACCACTTCCTCTAAGGTTGCCCGGAAAGCGGAAATTAATTCAATTGGTAATTTCTTAATAAATCCTACTGTATCACTTAAATAAAAATAGAGCCCATCAGAGAGAAACACCCTCCGAAGAACTGGGTCTAAAGTGGAAAATAAAGAAGATGAAGTAAACACTGTTTCAGAGGTAAGATAGTTGAAAAGAGTCGACTTGCCTGCATTCGTGTAACCGACTAAAGCGATAGTTGGAATAGGGCTTTCCTTTCGATAACTCCTTTGAAGAGCTCTTCTTTTTTGAATTTTGGCAATATCTTTTTTTATTTTATTAATTCTGTTCAGAATTCTTCTTCTATCAATTTCTAATTTTTTCTCACCTGGACCCCTTGTTCCAATTCCTCCTCCTAATCTTGATAGAGCAATTCCTTTACCAGTTAATCTGGGAAGAAGATAAGTTGATTGGGCTAATTCAACTTGAAGTTTTCCCTCATTGGTTTTAGCTCTTTGAGAGAAAATGTCCAAGATAAGCTGGGTTCTGTCTATCACTTTACAGCTAATCTTTTCTTCTAAACTTCTCTGTTGAACCGGGGTCAAGTTATGGTCAAAAATAATTACATTAGCTGAGAGAGTATTGACCAGCTGAGCTATTTCCGAGACTTTACCTTGTCCAATGAAGTATTTTGGATTTATCTCGTTCCTGGTTTGAATAATCTTCTCAACAACTTCTCCTCCAGCTGCTCTTGTTAAGCCTTCCAGTTCTTTAAGTGATTCCTCAGCTTCAATCCTTTCATTTTTAGAAGTTGAGAGATTAACTAAGATAGCTTTTTCCATTTTAATTTATTTTCAATAAAATTAAATATTTTATCCAATTCGTAAGGAGAAAACCAATCTATTCCCTTATCTTTTTTGAACCAAGTAATCTGTCTCTTAGCGTATCTCCGTGTATCTTTCTGAGTAAGAGAAATTGCTGTTTTTTCAGACATCTCTCCTTTGACTACTTCTAAAGCATACTTATAGCCTAAAGCCCGAAAAGGAGGAGATTGAGGCTCAACTCCTCTTTTCAAAAGTTCTTGGACTTCAGTGATTAATCCTGAAGAAAACATCTTTTCCACTCTCTGATTTATTCTTTGATATAGTTCTGCTCTATCCAATATTAACCCGATTTTAATCTTACAAAAATTATTGATCGCTGAACGGGTGTTCTGAAAATGTTCACTCATTGGTTTTTTGGTCAAATAATAAACTTCCAATGCTCTAATAATTCTTATTTTATCATTTTTTCCAATTTTTTGATAATATTCTGGGTCGATTTCTTTTAACTTGTTAACAAGAAACTCAAGCCCCTTCTGGCAAGCTTCTTTTTTTAACTGTTCTCTTAATTCTTCATCCCTTCCTGGGCCAGGAAATAAACCTTCTAATAGAGCTTTTAGATATAAGCCAGTTCCTCCTACAATTATTGGAAGCTTCTTTCGAGCTAATATATCCTCAATAGCTTGTGTAGCAAATTTTACGAAATCAGCGGCTGTAAACTGGTTTTTATAATTGACTATGTCTAAAAGATGATGCCTTACCTCTTTCCTTTGGGAAGGAGTAACCTTAGCTGTTCCAATATCAAAACCTTGATAAACCTGCATTGAATCGCAATTTATTATTTCCCCACTAAATTTCTTTGCTATCTCCATACTGATCCTGCTTTTTCCTACGCAGGTTGGGCCTAAGACGATAATTAGCTGAGGTTCAGCCATATTTAATAATTAGCTTCCAATTTTAATTAAGAGATAGACAATTAATAAAATTAACAATAATAATATAGCTAATATTTGTCGTTTTTTCAATCAGAAATCTCTCCTGGCTGAATTTCTATTAATAAATAACCTGTAAGTCAACTTATGTCAACCAATTTTAGTCAAAACTCATCACTCTGCTGGTCATTAGATCTTCCTTCTTTTTAAAATGAAAATTCAACACCACCATAAAATGACCTTGGTTTCCTCGGTCCATAAACATAATTAGCATCTCGGTCTATCCCTTTGTCCAAATCTTTTTGATATGAATTAGATAAATTGAAAACTCCAATAAATACTTTAGTATGATAATTCTCAGCTAATTTTATATGTTTGTGAAGTCGGACATTTACTACCCAAAATGGTTCTGTATTTTCAAGTCTATCTTCAGTGATGTATCCGGCAAAGTGAGGGACTATCATAGAACCTGTATACTCTAAGGATAAATCAATATCAAAAATTCTTCTGTTTTCATAGCTCAATTTAGCATATCCATAAAAATCAGGAGTTCTAAAAAACTTTTTCGAGTTAAAGTCAGGTTCAGGTTGGTCGAGGAAACTCCTTTGAATTGTCCAGCCTGAAGAAAAAGAAAATTTTGGGGACAATATTATACCCAAATCAATTGAAGCTCCATAGACTTTTGATCCTGAGCCGTTTATTCTCTGAAATACTCTCGCCCTTTCCCTTTCTTCAATTTCTTTTAGGATGAAAGTATCGTTTAATCTTGTGTAAAACAGGTCAAAACTAAATTGAAAAAGATTATTTCTAATCTGTTTTCCAAAATCCAAACCAATGCTTATATTGTATGATCTTTCCTCTCTTAAACCCGGTGAATTTACTATAAGCATACCTTCTCCCCCAACCTGAGTTATGTGCAAGTCTTCATCAAAGACTTGAGGTGCTCTAAAACCAGTTGAAATCGCTGCCCTTAAATTTAAATCTTCTGTAATCTTATATAATAAGCTCATCCTGGGACTGAAGATAAGCCTTCTAATCTCAGAATGTTTATCCAATCTTAAACCGCCTAAAAAAGAAATTCTTTCGCTAATCTTAAAATCATCTTGAAGAAAGAATCCACTGTCATGATAAGTATCATCAATCATTCTCTGGTAAGCTACTGCCTCATCTCTAATTCTGTCTCTCTTATACTGAAACCCAATAGAGAAAAGATGACTTCCTATTTCATGGTTAAATTGCGAATTAAAAAATATTAATGGATTTTTCGTGTTTCCATAAGCATTAGGATCCTGATGGCTGCCATAATAAGTATTTCTTTTTGTACTAACAAAAGAAATGGATAAATTATAATATGATTTTCCTGAAAGATAATGGCTCCACTCAGAAGAAAGGCCAATTTGATCCGTCTTACACCATTCAGCAATGTTAGCCTGGTGGGGAGGTTTTTCAAAGAAGTCCCCTCCTCTTCTCTCCTCAGAAATCCTAAAAAATCCTAATTTGAAATTCCCGTTTATTTTGGGGAAATAATTATAGAAATTGAACCCAAAAGAAGTATTGGACAAATAACCGAGATCGGAAAAATCATCTTGATTCAAATCAACTGGCTCTCGGCGCTGGAAACTGGCAAATAAAAAAGCTTTGGTATTTAAGTCTTTAGAAACAAGACTTGATCTCACTCCGATATTGGTAAAAGGTCTCCCTGAAATTGATTCTTGATGTATTTTCAAAGAAGTCAAATTTTCCTTTGGTTCTTTAGTAATAACATTAATCACTCCCGCAACTGCATTACCTCCATAAAGTGCTGAACCCCCGCCCTTCACTATTTCAATTCTATCAATCATTTCAGCAGGAATTTGCTCTAAGCCATAAACTCCAGTCATAGCACTTATTACTGGAGAACTATCTATTAAAATCTGGGTATATTTACCTTCCATTCCATTAAGACGAACTTGACTGAAGTTACAATTCTGACAGTTATTTTCTACTCTCACTCCAGTAATAAGACAGAGGCTGTCAGCCAAATTACTCGCTTCTTTTTTCTCAATTTCTTCATTAGAAACAATATAAGTTTTTATTGGAATTTCATCAAATAATTTTACTGTGCGAGTAGCAGTAACCACTATTTCCTCGGTTATTTTCCTTACTAAAATCACCTCAAAAGTTAAATTCTCATTTTCAAGGTTAAAAATTTCTGAGTAATAAGGCATATATCCTTCTTTATGAACTTCCAAATGATATTTTCCCATAGGTATTTGCTGAAATTCAAAATAACCAGAAAGATCAGTTTCTGCTGATTTGCTTATTTCAGGAATTAAAATTATTGCCTTGACTATTGGATTATCTTCTCTATCTACTACTTTTCCTTTAATACTAAAAACATGGGAAGTTCGATAGTGATGTTGTTGGGAGTGTTGATAGCGCTGTTTTCCTAAAATGAATTGCCCAGAAATTAAGTATAAAACAGTTATCAGAACAATATAAATTTTTTTCATCTTTCCCTCCTTAAATTAAATCTGGTACAATAGTAATTCTGATTATTAGCTAATTGAATTTTAAGGGTTGATTTTAAATATAAGGAGGAGAACGAGAGGAAGGACAAATAATATCTATATTTTGATAGTTAAAGGAATAAAAAATTAGAAGTATTTCCAAGAGAAAAAGTTGAGGAAGAGAAAAGAAATTAATCTGGTCATTAGTAATGGAAGAATTGTGAAAATTGCAAGCTGGACAGAAGTCCTTACTAAGAAGAGAAGTTTCAGTATGAAAAAAATCAATGAATAAGGCAAGAACCAGAAAAAGTCCAAGTGTAAATAAATGAATGAACAGCTTATCTTTTCTCTTCATTCCTCTCTATATTTTTATATTTAATAAAGTAAAAAGTCAACTTTTGGCTCATTTGCTGTGTTTAAATACCTAAAACTTTTATTGCTATACCTGAGAGAGCAATAATGCCTCCTGCCAGAGCATGGACAAAACGCTCCATAAATCGGATACGAAGATTCAAAAGCCCATATGAACTCAAGCCCACAAGAACCATCATAGTTCCTACTGTGACAACCCCAAAGACGAAAGTAACAACACCTACTCCCAACCAGTTATAATGAGCTGCAGGATACATCACCAAAGGAATCAATGGTTCACAGGGACCCAACACAAAAATAATAAAAAGTGTCCAGATTGTAACTTCTTTTTTGATGTGAAGATGGCTGTGTTCTCCTTCGTGAATATGGTTATGAGTATGCTCTGAACTATTGATATGAAGATGGCTATGAACATGTGGCTTTTTCTTTAATCCTCGACGTAAACCCCACACTCCATAGACCAGGCCAAAAGCAATCAGGGCCCAAGAAGCTAAATTACCTCGGATACCTTCAATGCCTTCAAGACTTGCCACAGCAATACCTGCAGCAATGCCAATCAACCCAATAAGAACAGAACTCAATACATGACCAACGCCACAGATAAAAGTAATCCATAGAGTTTTTTTTATTTTCCAGTTTCTTGCCCTGGCTAAAAGAATAAAAGGAAGATAATGGTCAGGACCAATTAGAGTATGAACCAGACCAAGAGTAAATGCAGTGCTTAGAAGAACAGTTAAAGTAATATTATCCATAATAATCTCTTTTTGTGCTACTTTTTTAAAATTTATAATACCTAAATTGAAAAGTCAAATATTATTTCTTATAAGCAATAGCAAAACATCCAGATTGAAAACCAAACCACCGTTTATAAGAAGAAAAAGCAAAGCCTATTTCTTTAAATTTTCTTTTAAACTCATGCTCAGGAATTATCACATAGGGGACTGTTCCAAATTTTTTGGCGATAGCCAGATTAATCTTTAATATCCTGGATTTAAAAAAGAATTCCTCAAAAGAGAAATAACCGCCAGGCTTTAACACTCGATAAATTTCAGAAATAGCCTTTTGCCAATTCTCAATATGGTGAAGGATTCCAAAGGCAAAAACAGCATCAAAGGAATTCTCTGAAAAGGGTAAATCAGTTGCATCAGCTACTTTCAATTCAATATTACTAACTTTTCAAATCCAGCAAGTTTCATCTTTGATATTCTAAATCCTTATAATAAAAGTCATAAAGTAATAGAAATAGACTTTTTCATTCTCATTTCTCCATTAAAATTTTTTTTATAATACAATTTGCCCAATTCTTTGTCAATTTTATTGAGATTCTCCGGAACTTTCTTAAGAAAATGATTTTTTGGAATTTTAGATATTTGGTCATTGGAATTTGCTTGCCCTGTAACATGCGAAGCATTGGTATAGGGGAATTTATTTGGGATTTGGAGCTTGCCCCGTATATCCCGAGTACTCGGGACTACGAGGCTTGTTATTTGTGATTTTAAGTATTAATGGGTGGTGAAATTCTCACCGGGGGAAAATTGAGAGAAGTAGTGAAATAGAAAAATAGACTTTCATTAACTACTCTGAGAAAATAAAAAAAAACTTATTTTTAAATGCTGAAGCTCTAATTTCTTGAAAAAAGTGAGGTTTGAGGGTATATTAAGGATAAATTAGAATGGTTATGGATAAAATAAGACATTTATTTAGATAATTTGCTGAAAAGGATAAAAAATTATAGATAAATGTTTTTCGGATAGAGAGTAAATTTAAGATTTTAATGAGGATATAAAATATGGCAATAAGAACCATGACTTTCAGAGAGGATGAAGTATTAAAAAGAACTATAGAGGTGCTTAAAAGATATCTTGATCCAGACAGAATTATATTATTCGGTTCAAGAGCCAAACAAAATTTCAGCAAAAATTCTGATTTTGATTTAGCAGTAGACAAGAAAAGAGTTGATATAAGGCTGGAGAGAAAGATAAGGGAAGACATTGAGAAAGTATCAGGTCTTTATGGGGTTGATATTATATTTTTAAATTCTGTCGATCAGATTTTCAAAAAGATGGTCTTGAAAACAGGGAAGGTAATTTATGAAAGAGATTCTTGAATATTCTATACAAAAATTAGAGAAAGCTTTTTTAAAATTAAAAGAAGGCGTGATCTCTGCAAAAGATGAGCTCGATAAAGACGGTGTCATTCAAAGATTTGAGTTCACATTTGAGTTATTATGGAAGGCATTAAAGATATTTCTTGAATATCAGGGAATTGATGTGAAGACTCCAAGAGACAGTCTGAAAGAAGCCTTTCGAATTGAGCTCATTGAAGACGAAGAGATTTTTCTCGATATGCTTGAAGATAGAAATAAATCATCTCATATATATGATAAAGAAGTCTCAGAAGAGATATTTAAAAGAATTAAATCCTTTTACATTCAAGCAATAGAAAAGTTATTGGAAAAGCTAAAAGAAAAGGTATAAAACAGAGGCTGAGGATCAATCCTTCAAATCTGCGTGGCTATTTTTGCTGGCAGAATTAATTTAAAAAATTTCCAAATAATTTTTTGGCAAAAAGAGGCTATAATATATGGAGAGCAAATTTTTAAAAAATTGATTTAGATTTTAGAAAATGGTATCTAATAACCAAAAAATTATAAAT
>JBHIEE010000078.1:0-14182 GCA_046760445.1 Candidatus Aminicenantia bacterium | reverse complement strand
GTCATTTTTATCTTTGATTTTTAAATTTTGATTTATTTTAAGCTTGCATAAAAGCTATTCTCACCATCAATGTATATAATATCATTTAAGATCATTTGAAGCCCTCTTAAATTCTACTCACTGTCTTCGGTTTCAACTTTAGACACAGCTTTTTTAAATTGTTCCTCTATCTGTTTCTTTTTTGCTTTCTGTAATTCTAAGGTAGCTTCAAATTTTCTGTCGAATCCTTCAATTCGTTTTTTTTCTTTTTGAAGAAGAGTCTCCAGAGAATCCTTCTTTTTCCGAGATTTATCCCTTTCAGATTTAACAACTTCTTTAGTCACTATATCAATCCACAATTCTGTGTGGCATAAGGGACACTTTATTTTAAATATTTTTTCCTCCATTGTTTCCACCATTTTACTCCCTAAAAAATTATCAGAGAAAAGAAATCAAATCAAGTGATAAAAATTAATAATGTAGGAATTAAAATTAAATCTGTTGAAAAAAATGGATTTTTTGGTATATTATAATGAATGAAAACTGAACTTTTTGGATTTCGTTGATTGTAGCCAGCTAAAGAAGATAAAAGAAAGGACATTTCAGCTAATGGTAGAAGAGAAGGCTTAAGATTGTTTCCCAGGTTTGGCCAAATGATGTTAATCGCAGTTCTAAGCGAGGGAAATTTTTTATTTTATGATTAAAAACTGAGGAAAAAGAAAGGATGAAAATATTCTCAGGTTCATCAAATCACCTATTAGCTGAAGAGATAGGCAGATATCTAAATAAGTCTTTAGGAGAAAGTGTATTAAAAACATTTAGCGATGGGGAGATTCAATTTCAAATTGTGGAAAATGTTCGAGGGGCTGATGTATTTGTTATTCAATCCACTTCCTATGAGGTAAATTTTCATTTAATGGAACTTCTTATCATGGTGGATGCTTTTAAACGAGCCTCAGCTGACCGAATAACAGCTGTTATCCCATATTATGGGTATGCTCGTCAGGACAGGAAGGATAAACCCCGAGTGCCGATAACTGCTCGATTGGTAGCTGATTTATTGGAGAAAGCAGGAGTAAGTCGGGTTCTTACGATGGATCTTCATGCTCATCAAATTCAAGGGTTTTTTTCCATCCCTGTGGACAATTTACTTGCGGCGCCAGTATTATGTGATTATATTGAAAAGTTGAACTTAAATAATGTAGTTGTCGTTTCACCTGATGCTGGAGGGGTAGAAAGAGCCAGAATGTTTGCTAAAAGATTAAATTCTCCCTTAGCCATAGTTGATAAGAGACGAACTGCTCCCAATGTAGCGGAACTAATGAATATCATCGGAGAAGTTGAAGGGAAAGAGGTAATAGTAGTAGATGATATTGTTGATACTGCTGGGACTTTGTCTCAGACAGGAGAAGCATTAAAAGAAAGAGGAGCAAGTAGGATTTTTGCCGCTTGTACTCATCCCGTTCTCTCTGGGAAAGCAATTGAAAAAATAGAGGCATCTCCTTTTGAAGAGTTAATTATCACTAATACTATTCAAATTCCTGAAGAAAAAAAGAGATGCAAAAAGTTGGCTGTTCTTTCAGTGGCTAAGCTTTTTGGAGAAGCGATAAGGCGAATTCATGAATCAAGTTCTGTTAGCTCTTTATTTACTTAAAAATCAGGAGGGAAACAATGGCGGAGTTTAAAATAAAAGCTGAACTAAGAAATATTTTCGGGAAAAATGCTTGCCGAAGAATAAGAAAAGAAGGTAAACTTCCTGCAATTTTATATGGAGATAACACAGAGAATGTTCCTTTAATATTGAATCAAAATGATATTCTTAGGATATTAAAATCTGAAACTGGAGAAAATACAATCTTTAAAATAGCATTTAACTCCCAAGCTATGGATGTAATGATTAAGGATTTACAAAAAGACCCTATTTATCATAATGTTATTCATGTCGATTTATATCGGATTGCCTTAGATAAAACGATCCAAGTTTCTGTGCCTATTGTTCTTACCGGAGAAGCCGTGGGAGTAAAGAGCGAAGGGGGCTTTATTGATTTTGTTACTCGAGAGATAGAAATTGAGTGCTTACCCCAAAATATTCCAGAACATATTGAAGTAGATATTTCTTCTCTTCACATTAATCAGTCTCTCAAAGTTGGAGATATTAAAGTCCCCGAAGGAATAAAGATATTAGAAGAGCCTAATGTACTTTTAGTTCACATAGAAATGTCAGAAGAGGAAGAGATTGTAGAGGAAGAAAAAGAAGAGAGAGTATTTGCTGGGGAAACAGAAGAACCAGAAGTAATTAAAAAGGAAAAAGAAAAGCCTGAACCTGAAGAGAAAAAGGAAGAGGAAGGATAAAAGTTGTGGGCAATTATTGGCTTAGGTAATCCAGGAAAAAGATATCTTGAAACAAGACACAATGTTGGCTTTATGTTGATTGACAAATTGGCAAAAGAATGGAGAATTAAATTAAGAAAGAGGAGTTATTTGTCAAAGACAGGTAGAGTAAAAAGGAAAGATCAAGAAATATTATTGATAAAACCTCAAACTTATATGAACTTAAGTGGGAAAGCAGTGAGAAAATTGATGAATCATCAAAACTTTGATTTAGAAAATGTGATCATTATTTACGATGATCTTGACATTCCCTTAGGAGAGATTCGAGTCAAAAAAGGAGGAGGCGGAGGGAGTCACAAGGGAATGTTGTCTATTATTGAGGAGCTAAAAACAAATAACTTCCCACGAGTAAGAATAGGGATTGGAACTCAATTAAAGATAGATAATCCAATAGAGTATGTTCTTTCTCCTTTTGAGAGAAAAGAAATTCCCCTTTTAGAAAAAAGTTTAGAAAAAGCAAAAGAGGCAATTTGTTTAATCTTAGAGGGAAAAATTGAGAAAGCAATGAATGTTTATAACATTAAGAAAAGGAGGATGACTCCTTGCTTCTCGCTTAATTGAAGAGAGAAGCTTTACATCCAGAAGGAGGTTTAAATGAGAATATATGAAACCGGGTTCTTAATTTCTCCTGGTCTTTCCGAAGAGGAAACTGAGGAAGTTATTAAAAAGATAGTTAAGATTGTAAAAGATAAAAAAGGAGAAGTAATTGATTTAGAAAAATGGGGAAGAAGGAAACTTGCTTATCCTATTAATCACTTTGAGGAAGCTTATTATGTTTTTTTCTGTTATCAAGCTCCGCCTAATACTCCTATTGAATTAGAAAGGCAATTTAGACAGAAAGAAGCGATTATTCGCTACTTGACCGTTAAACTTGATGATAAAATAATGGCTGAAAGGTTAAAAGGAAAACAAGCTCAAGAGGAAAGCTTATCTCAAGAAACTTCAGATTCTCAAGAAACGGAATCAAGAGAGGAGTGAAGATGATGAAAGAAGAAAAAAAGGAAAGAACATCCTTCAAAAGATTTTTTCTGACTAAGAAAAAATTTTGTAGGTTTTGCCGGGAGAATATTCGTTATATTGATTATAAAGATGTGGAGTTATTGAAAAGATTTGTCCCGGATAGAGGTAAATTACTGCCTCGAAGAGTTACTGGAACCTGTGCTTTTCACCAGCGTCGATTAGCTGTGGCAGTAAAAAGAGCTCGAATTTTAGCTTTTCTTCCTTTTGTCGCTGAATGAGAAATTTTTAAAATTCTAACTGAAGGAGAGAAAAAATGAAAATCATTTTGAAAGAAGATGTAGATAATTTGGGCTACAGAGGAGATATTGTAGAGGTTGCCCCTGGATATGGGAGAAATTATTTAATTCCTAAGAAGTTAGCCATTGAAGTTACTCCTTCCAATCTCAAAATGATCGAGATTGAAAGAAAAGCATTGTTGAAAAAAGTTGAAAAAGAAAAGCTGTCTTTTGAGGAAGTAACTCAAAAATTAAATCAAGTTAAGCTTACTTTTTATCGAAAAGCAGGAGAAAAAGATGTAATCTTTGGTTCGGTTACCTCAATAGATATTGGTCAAGCTTTGAAAGATTTAGGTTATGAAGTAGACAAAAGGAAAATCTTACTAGAAGAGCCAATAAAGAGACTAGGAAATTATTCGGTTCCAATAAAACTTTATCATGAGCTAACCGCGGAGATAAAGGTAGAGGTTCTTAGAGAAGAAGAGGAAGAAAGCAAGAAGCCCTCTAAAGAGAAGAAACAAGAAGAGAAATAAAATAATAAAATAAGGAATTTTAAATATGGAATTGGATTTTCTTTTTTTAAAAAAGACTCCTCCGCATAGTTTTGAAGCAGAAAGAGCAGTTTTAGGTGGAATATTAGTTCAAAATTCCCATTTAAATACAGTTCTTTCTATTATCACTCCCCAGGATTTTTATAAAGAAGCTCACCGAAAGATCATAAATACTATAATTTCCTTAGTCGATAAAGGGAAAGTGGTTGATTTATTATCTTTAACTGAAGCTCTGCAAAAGGAAGGCGAGTTAGAATCTGCGGGAGGGATTTCTTCTATTTCTTCTCTAATGGATGGGGTGCCGAAAAGTTTGAATATTGAGTATTATGCTCAAATAATTAAAGAAAAAGCTCTTTTAAGAAAATTAATCTTTTCCAGTGCTAAAATAATTTCTGATAGTTATGAAGAAAAACTTGAGACAGATGAACTTTTGGATCAGGCTCAGAGTGCCATTTTAGAGGCAGCTGAAGAGAGAATCCATCCCGGCTTTCTCCCTATGAAAATTATTGCTGAGCAAACCTTAGAAGGGGTTGAGGCTTTATCTAAAAGAAAACAACTTGTTACCGGATTACCTACAGGATTTCGTGATTTAGATTCTGTAACCTCGGGGTTACATAATTCAGATTTTATTGTTTTAGCAGGACGACCTTCAATGGGAAAGACTGCTTTGGCTTTAAATATTTCTCAGTACATTGGGACAAAAACTGACAAATCAGTGGGAATATTTACCTTAGAGATGGCTAAAGAGCAGTTAGTGATAAGAATGTTATGTGCTGAAGCCAAGGTTGATATTCAGAAAGTAAGGAATGGTTTCATTAGTGATCAAGAATGGAGACAAATTGTCTTAGCTTTTAATAAACTGGCAGAAACTAACATTTTTGTTGATGAGACGGCAGCTTTGACTGTTATGGAAATGAAAGCCAAAGCAAGAAGATTAAAAATGGAGCGAAAATTGGATCTGTTAGTGGTTGATTATATGCAATTAATGCGCGGAGGAGCCAGGTTTGAGAATCGGACTCAGGAAATATCTTATATTTCTCGCTCCATGAAAGAGTTAGCCAAAGAATTGCAGATTCCAGTAATTGGGGTTTCTCAGTTAAGTCGAGCTCCAGAGAGAGGCCGTCGCGAGTCTCGTCCCCAGCTTTCTGATTTAAGAGAGTCTGGAGCAATTGAACAAGATGCTGATATGGTAATTTTTATTTATCGAGAAGAAATGTATCGCCCGACAGAGGAAAACCAAGGAATAGCAGATTTGATTATCGCTAAGCAGAGAAATGGGCCCACTGGCATTATTAAATTGGCTTTTATTAAAGAATTTAGTCGATTTGCTGATTTAGAATTTCGGGGTATTAGTTAAATATAGGGTTTTCAAATGATTCTAACAAAGAGAAGATATACAATAAAAAAATTCCATCCCGAGTACTCGGGACCAAATTACAAAAACATTAAATCGTGAAGAGTAAGGAGTAAAGAGTAAAGTGATAAACAACACCTTGCGACTTAGAGGAACGAACTTATCAGTTTGCTAAAAAAAGAAATCCTGATAATTATTTTGGTCATTTGGAAATTGAGAATTTACTTGCCCTGTAGCATGCGAAGCATTAGTATAGGGGAATTTGTTTGGGATTTGGTTTTTGGAATTTGTGATTTTAACTTATTAGGTATAATATGAATCATCTTCACATTTTTTCACAAGTAATTGTTACTTTCATTAACCAAGTGGGGGAAGTTTCCCTCCTTTTTTATAAAACTGTGATTAATTTATTCAAGAAACCCTGGGAAAAAGGAGTTTTTATTGATCAATTAGAGGAAATCGGTGTCCGTTCTTTGCCTGTCGTAACAGTAACTTCTGCTTTTACTGGATTGGTCTTTGCCTTATGGGGTTACATAGGTTTCCACCGATATATTGGGCCAGGCTCAGAAGCTTATGCCGGACCAGTGATTGCCCTTGGTTTAGTGAAAGAACTCATCCCTGTCTTGGTAGGATTAATGGTAGCTGGACGAGTAGGGGCTGCGATGGCAGCTGAGTTGGGCTCAATGAAAGTTACTGAACAGATTGATGCTCTTTACACCTTGGGAGCAAGCCCAGTAAAATATTTAGTTGTTCCGAGAACTTTAGCTGGTTTTATTATGTTGCCCCTTCTTACTGTATATGGAGACGCGATTGGTCTAATTAGTGGTTATATTTATATGGTTTATATTATGAAAATTAACAAGTTTGTCTATTACAATATTACTCTCCAATATATGGAAACTTGGGATGTTATAACAGGATTAATTAAAGCATCCTCTTTTGGAGTAATTATTGCTATTATTGGATGCTATCAGGGGTTGAAAACAGAGGGAGGAGCAGAAGGAGTGGGCCGAGCAACCACGAATGCGGTTGTTATTGCCTCTATTCTTATTTTAATTACTAACTTTTTTTGGAGCAAATTCTTACCAACAACTCTAATTAAATGATTAAAATCGTTGATTTACATAAATCTTTCGGCTCGAAAAAAGTGCTTCAAGGTGTGAATTTGGAGATTGAAAAGGGAGAAACAATGGTCATTATAGGAGGAAGTGGTGCAGGGAAAAGCGTTCTGATAAAGCATATAATTGGTCTTTTGAGACCAGATAAAGGAGAAATTTATATTAATGGAATAGAAATGTCTCAATTGAAAGAAGAGGAACTTCGCAAGATGACTAAAAAGATCGGGATGTTATTTCAGGGAGGAGCTCTTTTAGATTCCTTAACTGTAGGAGAGAATATAGGTTTCGGGTTAGAAAGACTTACTAATTATCGACCCGAAGAAATTAAAGAAATTGTTGCTCGGAGTTTAGAAAAGGTTGGTCTGCCAGGAATTGAGAATTTAATGCCGCATGAGTTGAGCGGGGGAATGAAGAAAAGAGTGAGTTTAGCGAGGGCAATTGCTTATCAGCCTGAAATTATTCTTTATGATGAACCTTCCACAGGAATTGACCCGATAAGAGCTGATGCAATAAATGAACTAATAATTAAAATGAAAAATGAATTGGAAATAACTTCAGTGGTAATCACTCATGATATGGTGAGTGCTTACAAAGTTGGGGATAGATTAGCAATGCTTTATGAAGGGAAAATAATTGAAGTAGGGTCTCCTGAAGAGATAAAGAAATCATCTAATCCAATTGTTCAACAATTCATCCATGGCCAAGCTGAAGGCCCTATTCGCTCTTGGTGAGGAGATAATGGTTAAAAAAAGGCTCAAAGCTGAATTAAAAATTGGCATTTTTGTTATTTTAGCCCTTTCGGTCTTAGCGATTTTTATAATTAAAATGGGGAATGTTGCGCTCATTTTTGAGAAACCAGGATATCCTTTACTAGCCCGTTTTGACTCCATTGCTGGCTTAGAAAAAAATGCAGCGGTGAGAGTTGCTGGAGTAAAAGTTGGTGTAGTGAAGGGAATTGGATTGATTGAGGGCAAAGCCGAAGTGTTAATGATTATTGACCCACAAGTTAAAATTCGACGAGATTCCAAGGCCTCAGTTTCTTCCTTAGGTCTTATGGGTGAAAAATATATAGAAATTTTTCCTGGGCAGGAACCAGTCTTTGTCAAACCAGGAGATACAATTCAAGGGATTCAACCTTTAAGCTTGGATCAAATGGGGAGTATGTTTCTTTCAATTGGACAAGAAATAAAATCAATCAGTCAGCATATTCAAGACATCCTGGGTCCAGAGGAGACAAAAGGTCAGCTGAAAAACATCCTCCAAAATCTGGATAGAGTGTCTAATGACCTCAGAGAATTTAGTCAGCAAAATAAAGATAAATTAGGAAAAACAATTGACCGTTCTCATCAAGTTTTGGGGAAATTTGATACTTCCCTCAAAGAAGTATCCGACAACATAAATGAATTGACTTCAACTTTACGGGAAATTGCTCAAGAAAATAAAGATGGTATTAGAGAAAATTTTAAAAAAATAGAAAAGCTGACCACCAGAGCAGAAGAATCTCTCAGGCTTTTAAATGAAACTTTAAAGAAAATCAACGAGGGGGAGGGGACATTAGGTCAGCTAATTAATGACCCAGAGATTTATCAAAAGATAGATAAAACAATCGATCAGGCTACAGCCCAGCTTAATGTATTATCAGAGACTAAACTGAATGCCGGATTTACAGGATATTATCTTACCAATAACCAATTAGTCCAGAGTTCTATTGATCTTTATGTTTTCTCCAAAAAGAATAGATTTCTATTAGGGCAATTAGTTAAAGACCCTCGAGAAAATACATTTAAATTTTCAGCTCAAGGAGGCATGAAATTTGGAGCTTTATGGGCTAGGGGTGGGCTAATCGAATCAGAATTGGGATTAGGGCTGGATTATTTTTTATTCAAAGATAAATTAAAATTTAGTCTGGAAAGCTTTGATTTTAACCGTTCTTCTCAACCACGCTTTAGGTTTTTAACCAAGTTTTCTCTTTCTGATAATTTATTCTTAATTGCAGGTGTGGACGACTTCACTTTGGTTAAAAAAAGAGAATATTTATTCGGCCTGGGTATAGGAATGAAATGAAACAGAAAACAATTTTTATTTGTCAAAATTGTGGATATCAATCTTCAAAATGGTTAGGGAGATGTCCAGGATGTTCTGAGTGGAATACTCTTTTAGAGGAAGTTCTGGAGACCGAAAAAAGAGAGTATTCTTTTCCAGTGACAGAGCCTGTTTCATATCCAGAGATTCAATCTACTCCGGAAGAAAGGATTTTATCTCAAATAGAAGAATTTGACCGAGTTTTAGGCGGAGGAATAGTTCCTGGTTCATTAGTTCTGATTGGCGGGGAGCCGGGTATTGGCAAATCGACCCTTCTTCTTCAGGTATCAAAGGAATTTTCTTCTACAGGCAAAAAAGTCCTATATGTTTCTGGAGAAGAATCATTGGAACAAATAAAAATTAGAGGAGAAAGGATAGAAATCAAGAGTAATTTACTTTATTTGTTGTCCGAAACCAATTTAGAAAGAATAGTTGACCTAACAGAAAAATTAAAGCCAGATGTGTTAATTATAGATTCTATCCAGACTATTTTCTCAACTAAATTTTCCTCTACTCCTGGCACTATCAGTCAGGTTCGAGAAGTAGCCAATCAAATATTTCGGTTAGCTAAGAAAAATCAAATACCTTCTTTCTTAATAGGTCACATTACCAAGGATGGAACCTTAGCTGGGCCAAAAACATTGGAGCATATTGTAGATGTTGTCCTTTATTTTGAAGGAGAACGACACCATCAACATCGGGTGTTAAGAGTTTTCAAAAACAGATTTGGACCAGTATCTGAACTGGGTATTTTTGAAATGAGTGGAAAGGGCTTGAGTCCAGTTCCTAATCCTTCTGCTTTTTTCCTGGAGGAAAGATCAGCCAATGAGCCAGGAAGTGTTATTTTGTGCACGATGAAAGGCTCGCGGCCCTTACTGGTAGAAGTTCAGGCTTTAATTTCCTCCTCTCCTTTTACTGGAAATCCAAGGAGAATGACGATTGGATTGGATCATTTTCGGACATCAATGCTTTTAGCGATAATTGAGAAAAGATTAGGATTCAGTTTGGCTGGAGAAGACATTTATATTAATGTCGCGGGAGGATTAGCTATTGAAGAACCCGCTTCTGATTTAGCTGTAGTCTCAGCTATTGTTTCGAGCCTAAAGAATAAACCAGTCTCTTCAGAAGCAGTTGTTTTCGGAGAAATTGGTTTAGGAGGAGAAATTCGATCTGTTAATCAGCCATTAGTTAGAATTAAAGAAGCTTGTTCCCTTGGCTTTAGGAAGCTAATTATTCCTTCCAGCAATTTGCCGATTCCAGAATCAAATAGTTTAAAAAAAGAAATAGAAATTCTTGGAGTTAAAAATGTCAGACAAGCAGTTAGTGTTTTGTTTTAAAAAAATTTTTCAAAATATCAAAGTTTTATGCTTAGCTCATCTTACATATAAGGGTTTTCAAATGATCCTAAATGATATTATGATAGTCTATGTTGAGAGTAATTCCTATGGAAACTTGGGATAAATCAAAATGCAAAAATCAAAGACAAAAATGACAGACCAAAAATATAAAAATAGTGCTGCAGTTGAGCGGTGCTGCAGTGCTGCTCATAACTCACCGCAACACTGCAGAACTGCAGCACAGCAGCACTTAAAAAAGTTATTTTTGAATTTTAATTTGTCATTTTGCCACAGTGGTATACCCCACGTGGTGTACCAACTTTTGATATTTGATGTTTAATTTTTATTTGGAGGTGAGCCCAATCCCGAATACTCGGGAGAAAATCCTGACCTGGATTGGGTTTTCAAAGCTAAAAAAGTTTATCATAAAGATGGAGGAATAAATGGGTATTTTCATTTTGCGATTTATAATTATTGCAGCTATTACAGCCACAGGTTATTTTTTCCCGCCTTTCAAATTGACTCCTTTTTTAGGGGCAATAAGTGGATTTATATTGAGCAGTGTGATTATTTATTTGGAGACATTAATTAGGAAGACTCAATTTAAAGTGATCTGGGGATCTACCGTAGGGACATTTATGGGTGTTTTCTTGGGCTGGGGTTTAGGCTATGTTTACCAATTTATTGCCCAAGATAATTTGACCAGTTATTTTATAAAAATCTTCTTTTTAGTAATTATGCCTTATATTGGATTTTTAGTTGGTTCTCGGAAGTCAGAATGGTTAGATCCAGTAACTTTATTCGGTCTTTTTAAAGAAAAGAGTATGGGTCGAAGTTATAAAATTTTGGACACCAGCGCTATAATTGATGGCCGAATTTCAGATATTTGTGTTACAGGTTTTATTGAAGGGATTTTGGTCATTCCTCAATTTATCCTTAAAGAACTTCAATTAGTAGCTGATTCGCCTGATTCTTTAAAGAGACAAAGAGGGCGAAGAGGATTAGACATTCTTCAGCGGCTTCAGAAAACCTCAAGTGTGTCAGTTACTCTTTCTGAGATAGATTTTCCAGAAATTAAAGAAGTTGATTTAAAAATAATAGAGCTGGCTAAAAGGTTAAGGGCTAAGATAATAACTAATGATTTTAATTTAAATAAGGTTGCTCAACTTCATGAAATTCCAGTGTTAAACATTAATGAATTAGCCAATGCCTTAAAACCGGTTGTTCTTCCTGGAGAAACAATGAAGGTTTATATTCTTAAAGAAGGCAAGGAAAAAGACCAAGGGGTTGCTTATTTAGATGATGGCACAATGGTAGTTGTTGATAACTCGAGAAAAAAAATTGGTCAGAACATAGAAGTGACAGTTACTTCTGTTCTTCAGACGACTGCTGGGAAAATGATATTTGGAAGATATGATGGTGATTAAGGAATAATAATTCCTTCCAGAGAATGAAGAATAAAATTTCAGTGATTATTGTTGCTGCAGGAAAAGGGAGAAGATTTGGTTCAGCTAAACAGTTTTTGGAATTAAAAGGAAAGCTGATTTTGGATTATGCTTTAGAGAAATTTGAGGCTCATCACCTGGTTGATGAGATAATACTGGTTTTAGAAGATCCGGCTCAGGGGGAAGAATTTACGAGAAAATATCCTAAGATAAAAGCGATAGCTCGAGGGGGTGAAAAAAGACAAGATTCCGTATATTCTGGATTTAAAAAGATTAATCCAGGTGAAACTGATTTAGTGCTAATTCACGATGGAGTAAGACCTTTAGTGGATCAAGAGCTAATCTCCCGGGTAATAGAAAGAGCAGCAGAACAAGGAGCAGCCATTCCTGTTATTCCTATTGAGGATACAGTCAAAAAATGCGAAAAGGATAGGGTAATCGCTACTTTAGAACGAGAGACACTATATCGAGTTCAGACTCCTCAAGGATTTAAATATCAAATCCTGAAGGAAGCTTTCCAAAAAGCATATCAAGAGAGATATTATGGTACAGATGAAGCCTCCTTAGTTGAAAGGACTGGCGTGAAAGTTTATACTGTAGAAGGAAATCCAAAAAATATTAAAATTACTAATCCTCAAGATTTAAAAATAGCAGAGTTTTATCTTGAAAATTAAAATCGGCTTAGGATACGATCTCCATAGGTTAGAAAAGAACAGGGGACTTTTCTTGGGCGGAATAGAAATTCCTTTTAGAAAAGGCTTGGTCGGTCATTCAGACGGAGATGTTCTTCTCCATGCTATTATTGATGCTCTTTTAGGAGCAATAGGCGAAAGGGATATTGGTCAACTCTTTCCTGATACTGATCCCCAGTATAAAAATATCAGAAGCACTGAATTTTTAAAGCAAGTAATGAAAATAGTTAGAAAAAAAAGAATGAAAATTCAAAATATTGACTCAGTAGTTATTGCTCAGGAGCCTAAAATTGCTCCTCATATTCCTCGAATGAAAGAAATTCTTTGTCCTATATTAGAAATAAAGCCAGATTTTCTTGGAATCAAAGCAAAAACAAATGAGGGAGTGGGAGAAATAGGTCAGGGAAAGGCTATCTCCAGTTATGCGGTAGTTCTTTTAACCAGCGAAGGAGAGGAATAAACATATTAAAATCCTTAATAATACCTTATTTTGATAATGGAAATTAGAATATCTCAAGTCTGTTCTCGATTTTGAGAGAAAAATTAATCAAAATTCCAGCTTAGCTATATATCATCTCGGCCCACTGGGCTTTTATTAATATATTTTTTATAGGAGGTTTAAAGTGTATTGCGATCGTCGTATGTTTTTAGAATCCGTAGGAAAAGGGATTGGCTTGGGAATGATTATTGCTGCATTCGGGCAGGAGACTATCCAGAAACTGGAAGCTGCCTCTCAAGAAATCAGCCATTTATCTCCGGAACAGGCAGCAACTGATGAAGATTTTTGGTTTGAAATTCAACGGGCTTTTACTATTAGTCGAGGAATAATCAATCTTAATAATGGTGGTGTCTGTCCCTCTCCACGGATGGTTACTGAAGCGGTTTGCCGCTATACATGGGAACAGGAAGAGGCACCAGTTTACAATATGTGGCAGATACTTGAACCTCAGAAGGAGACAATTCGCACTGGACTGGCTGAGTTGTTTGGCTGTGATAGAGAAGAAATTGCCATAGTAAGAAATGCTTCCGAAGCGTTGGAAATATTATTACTCGGGATTGAATTAAAGCCAGGAGATGAAGTTTTAACTACCACTCAGGACTATCCCAGAATGCTGACCACATTGGATCAGAGAGCTCGCAGGGAAGGTATCAAAGTTAGAAAGATTAAAATTCCAACACCTCCCAAGAATGTCGATGAATTAGTTGCTCGATTTGAGGAGGAGATTAGCCCTAGAACAAAAGTCATCCTCATCTCTCACATAGTTTTTCTTACAGGACAGATATTTCCAGTCAAAAAGATCTGTCAGATGGCGAAATCTCGAAATATTGAAGTGATTGTTGATGGAGCCCATTCCTTTGCTCATTTAGATTTCAAGCAGAAGGATCTCGGGTGCGATTATTTTGGTACCAGCCTTCACAAGTGGCTTTTAGCTCCCAAAGGAACAGGTATGCTTTATGTTCGCAAAGATAAAATTGGAAAAATTTGGCCTCTTATGCCTGCTCCGGAAGATATGAAAGATAACATCCGCAAGTTTGAAGAAATTGGCACTCATCCAGCTTCACTTCAGCTGGCGATTGGTGATGCCTTAGCCTTTCATAATGGTATTGGAGGAAAGAGAAAAGAGGCTCGACTGAGATATTTGAGAGACTATTGGGCAACCAAATTAAAGGATGTGCCAAATATTCGGTTCCATTCTTCATTCCAGAAGGAGCAAACTTGTGCTCTGTTTAATGTGGAAATTGAAGGAATTGAACCTGAAAAAATTACTCGCTACCTCTGGGAAAAACATCGAATCATTGTTGCTACTATAAAGCATGAAGAATTCCAGGGAATACGAGTAACTCCTAATGTCTATACCACTCTTCGGGAGCTTGATCGCTTTACTGAGATTATGGAGTATATTGCTCGCAGAGGACTTCCCAATTCAGCCTGATTATTCTAAAGAAAGAAATATTATTTTAGGTTCTTTCGTAAAAAAAGTTGAAATGGCATAATTA
>JBHIEE010000077.1:0-14351 GCA_046760445.1 Candidatus Aminicenantia bacterium | reverse complement strand
TAGAACATTTGAATTTTGAATTTGTTTAGAATTTAGATATTAGAATTTAGGATTTGATTTATGGGGAGGTCAAAGATGCATTTTGTTGTTTTTAATGCCTCGTTCAGGAAAAAAGGTAACTCGGAAATATTATCTCGTTTAGTTTTAAGGGAAGCTTTAAAGCAAGGGGCTGATACCGGAGAAATAATTAATCTGCGGGACTTCCATCTCGATCAATGTAATGGGTGTATGCGATGTGTGTTTAAAAACGAACGTTGTCCTTTACCTGATGATTTCTATCCTCTTATGGATAATATTTTAAAAGCAGATGCTTTTTTACTTATTGCTCCTACTTATGTCACCACTATCCCAGGCTCGCTCAAGCTTTTAATAGATAGATATTTACTTATGCCTCCTTATTTTGGACAACTTTACCTCCGACCAGCAGCCAGCATTGGAATAGCCAGCCCAATTGACTGGTTTTCTTCTCAACTTCCCTTTATGAATATTTTCCTTTTAGGTTTAGGATTCAAAATAGAAGAAAGTTTTATTGTTTATGGAGCAGGGCCTGGAGAAGTTCTCCTCGAAAATGATGTCCTTTCTCGGCTTAAATCAACAGTGAAAAGACTTTGTTCTTCGGCCTTAAATCCAGCACCTGTCAGCTTCCCTGACCAATTATCAGAACATTGTCCAGTTTGTTTTACCACACTTTTTGAAAGAATAGACGAAAAAAGAATTCGCTGCCCGATTTGCCATTCTCAAGCAGAGTGGAAAGAAACCGGATTTTTCTTTCGTGAGGAAAGCATGAAAAATCACCGCTGGACAAAATCTAATATAGAAGATCACTTTAAAAACTGGATCCTGCGAACAAAGGATATTTTTCGCCAAAATTTACCTCAAATCATCCAACGAAAAAGAACTCTTGGACTGTGAATCAAAAAGTTAAAGACCAGAAGAAATTAATAAGAATTTGCTAATAATTATAAGCAATACTTTACTTTAGCCCTTTTTTAAGGTATAATAAAATCCCAAATGGTAAATTCCATTCTTGTCCCTTCTTTCTCTGAGTGGTTACTTTTTTAGGAGTAAAAAAATGGAAGATAAAAACTATACTGCTAAGAGTATTAGAGTATTAAAAGGGCTGGAGGCGGTCCGAAAAAGACCAGCCATGTATATTGGCAGTACTGGGCTATCCGGACTTCACCATTTGGTTTATGAAGTAGTGGACAATAGTATTGATGAAGTATTAGCGGGATACTGCAATAATATCAGGGTAATAATCCATGTTGACAACAGCGTTACTGTCAGTGATAACGGTCGAGGGATTCCAGTGGGAGTTATTCCCAAAGTAGGTCGGCCTGCAGCAGAAGTGGTAATGACCACTCTTCATGCTGGAGGAAAGTTCGATGACAAGGTATATCGGGTTGCTGGAGGACTACATGGAGTAGGTGTTTCTGTAGTCAATGCTCTCTCTGAACGTCTTGAAATGGAAATAAAAAGAGAGGGTGGAGTCTATACTCAAATTTTTGAAAGAGGAAAAGCTGTCACTAAGCTAAAAAGGATAGGGGCAACCAAAAAAACTGGTACAACAATTACTTTCTGGCCAGATTCAAAAATCTTTGAAACAATTGATTTCAATTTTGAAGCTCTTTCCCAAAGACTGAGGGAATTATCTTTTTTAAATAAAGGGGTTCGAATTTCAATTGAAGATGAAAGAATTAATAAAAAAAATGAATTTCATTATAAAGGAGGTATTATACAGTTTGTCCAACATTTAAATCAAAATAAAAATGTCCTACATCCTAAGCCAATATATTTTTGTAGCGAAAAAGATGAAACCAAAGTAGAAATTGCTCTTCAATATAACAGCTCCTATACTGAGGTAATTTACTCTTTTGTCAATAATATTAATACTACTGAGGGTGGCACCCATCTAATCGGATTTAAATCAGCTTTAACGAGAACAATTAATAATTATGTTGCTAATCAGAATTTAATTAAAGACTTTAAAGGAGGCTTAACTGGAGATGATACTCGAGAAGGTTTATGTGCAGTAATAAGTTTAAAAGTAAAAAATCCCCAGTTTGAAGGTCAGACGAAAACAAAACTGGGTAATAGCGAAATAAAAGGAATTGTTGAATCAATCGTTAATGAACATTTATCAATTCATCTTGAAGAAAATCCAGCAGTTGCCAAGAAAATCATTTCCAAAATCCTGGAAGCTGCTCGAGCACGAGAAGCAGCTCGGAAGGCAAGAGAGCTTTCCCGAAAAAAAGGACTACTTGAAGCGGCTACTCTTCCCGGGAAATTGGCTGATTGTCAAGAAAGAAATCCAGCTCTAAGTGAGATTTTTATTGTCGAGGGTGACTCGGCTGGAGGATCAGCCAAGCAGGCTCGAGACAGACATTTTCAGGCGGTTCTTCCTATAAAGGGTAAAATATTAAATGTAGAAAAAGCTCGTTACGATAAGATTTTAGCCAATGAAGAAATCAGAACCCTTATTGCTGCCGTAGGAACAGGTATCGGGAAAGAGGACTTTGATATTGAAAAACTTCGTTATCATAAAATCATTATTATGACTGATGCTGATGTTGACGGATCTCATATTAGAACCTTATTAATGACTTTTTTTTATCGGCAGATGTTTGAAATAATTGAAAAAGGATGTTTATATATTGCTCAGTCTCCTCTTTATAAGATTAAGAGAGGAAAAACAGTTGATTATCTTAAAAATGATCGGATGTTTGAAGAATATTTAATTCAAAAAATTGCTCAAGAAAGAAAGATCAAGGCTGGAAAAAATGGTCAAATATATACTGGAAACAAACTCTATAAGATTCTAAATTATTTAATTTCTAAGAAAAATTATTTGCAATTCCTGGAAAGAAAAAATTATCCTCCTTTTTTAATCCAATTAATGCTGAAACATGAAATTATTGATGAATCTTTTTTAGGAAATAAAAAGAAAATGGAAATGTTTCAAGGTCAATTATTTGATCTGGGAATTTCTTCTCTTTTGAGTCAGGATGAGGAACATGGTGTATATGAGATAGATTTTAATTTTGAATCCAATGGAAGAAAAATCAATCAAAAGATTAATTGGGAATTAATTTCCTCAGCTGAATATAGAGCTTTATTTAAAGTCAATGAACATCTTAAAGAATTTAATCAGCCCCCATTTATTATTGAAAGTGAAAAAGAGCCTATAAAGATTGAGAATGAATTTAAACTTCTTGATTATCTCTTGGAATCAGGGAAAAAAGGCTTGGCTATTCAGAGGTATAAGGGCTTGGGTGAAATGAATCCTGATCAACTCTGGGAAACGACTATGAATCCGGAAACCCGATCTCTGCTTCAGGTCTCCATCCAGGATGCAGTAGAAGCAGATGAAATTTTTACTGTCTTAATGGGCGATGAAGTTGAACCACGGAAGAAGTTTATCGAAAAAAATGCCTTAGAGGCAAAAAATCTGGATATATAACAATACACTGGAAACAGGAAACAAAAAGGTGAAAAAAAGAATAAAAATACTAAATTCTAAATCCGAAATACTAAACAAATCCAAATCACCAAAATTCAAATGACCAAAACAAAAATTGCTTCAATCTGTTTTGAATTTAGGACATTTGAATTTTGAAATTGTTTAGAATTTAGATATTAGGATTTAGGATTTAATTTATGTGGAGGTGGAATAGAAAATAGTTTTTCAAGAATCCACTTCCCAAACAGGTTTTTCAAGAATGAAAAAGCTTAATAAGATAATAGAGGGGATTTGGTAAATGAAGAAAGAACTTACTACCGTTAGCCTCGAAGAAGAAATGAGGCGTTCCTATCTCGATTATGCTATGAGTGTCATTATTGGACGTGCTATTCCTGATGTCAGGGATGGACTAAAACCTGTTCATCGCCGAGCCCTTTATGCCATGTATGATGCAAACAACACTTGGAACAAGCCTTATAAAAAATCTGCTCGAATTGTGGGAGATGTAATAGGCAAATATCATCCCCACGGAGAAGTAGCTGTTTATGATACTATAGTTCGAATGGCTCAAGATTTCACCTATCGGTATCCTCTGGTCGATGGCCAAGGAAATTTTGGTTCGATAGATGGCGATCCTCCAGCAGCAATGAGATACACTGAGGTTCGAATGGCCAAAATAGCTGAAGGACTCTTGGCTGACATTGATAAAGATACTGTCGAATTTGTTCCTAATTATGATGATACTTTATTAATGCCAGAAGTATTACCTGCTAAATTTCCCAATTTATTAGTCAACGGTGGTTCTGGAATAGCTGTGGGCATGGCAACCAATGTTCCTCCCCACAATTTAGCTGAAATAATTGATGCAACAATACATTTGATAAATAATCCTGACGCTGAGCTTGAGGAAATAATGGAGTTTATTCCTGCCCCTGATTTTCCAACAGGAGCATATATTTGTGGCCGGGAAGGAATTAAAGAAGCTTATCAAACAGGTAAAGGAATAATCCATTTAAGAGCAAAAGCAGTGATCGAGAGAGGAGAAAAGAGAGATAGAGATAGAATTGTTATCACTGAGATTCCTTTTATGGTGAATAAAGCTAAACTTTTAGAGAAAATAGTCGAATTAGTTAAAAATAAACGCATGGAAGGAGTTTTCGACATAAGAGATGAATCGGATAGAGAAGGAATGAGGATTGTTATTGAACTTAAAAAGGGAGAACCCCCGGAAATCATCCTTAATAATCTTTATAAACATACTTCTCTTCAAACTTCTTTTGGAATAATTCTTTTAGCCATTGTCGACAAACAACCAAAGCTTCTCAATTTAATAGATATGATTAAATACTTCATCTCTTCCCGACAGGAAGTTGTCCGTCGACGCACAAAATATGAGTTGAGAAAAGCAGAAGCCCGAGCTCATATTTTGGAAGGATTAAATATCGCTTTAGATAATCTGGATCGAGTGATTAGTTTAATCAGAAAATCTAAGACTGTCGATCAAGCTCGTGAAAACCTAATGATTAATTTTAAATTAACCAGGCGTCAGGCTCAAGCTATTTTAGACCTTCAATTACAAAAATTAACCAATTTAGAAAGAGAAAAACTCCAAACAGAATATGTTGAGTTGATTAAGACCATTGCTCAATTAAAAGAAATATTAGCCAATGAAAAGTTAATTCTGAATATAATAGTCGATGAGCTAAAGAAAATAAAAGAAGAATATCAGGACGAAAGAAGAACAGAAATAATCGATGAACCAATATCCGACCTTAAAATAGAAGACCTGATCGCTGAGGAAAAAATGGTAATTACTTATACTAATTCAGGTTATGTTAAAAGAACTCCCCTAAGCTATTATCATCGTCAGAGACGAGGAGGAAAAGGAAAAAGAGGAATAAAAATGAAGGAGGAAGATATTGTGGAGAGCATTTTTATTGCTTCCTCTCATAGCTATCTTTTGGTTTTCACTAATCGAGGTCGGATGTACTGGTTAAAGGCATTAAGCATTCCAGATGTAGGCATTCCTGGCAGAGGAAAGGCCATAGTTAATTTACTCGATTTATCCCCTGAGGAAAAAGCAGCTTCAGTTGTTCCTGTAAAAGATTTTGATCAAAAAGGTTATCTTTTAATGCTGACCACTAATGGATTAATCAAGAAAACGGAATTAAGTGCTTTTAAACACCCGAGAGCTTCGGGGATAAAAGCGATAAATGTTCCTCCAGGAAGCGAATTGTGCTCAGTGAAGCTAACCGACGGTCAAAAAGAGATAATTATTGGCACCAAATTAGGTCAGTCAATAAAATTTTCCGAAAACCAGGTGAGAGCAATGGGAAGACAGGCAGCCGGAGTGAAGGCTATTTCTCTTTCCCCCAAAGATGAAGTAATAGGTATGGTAGTGATTGGCAACGAGGAAAAATATATTTTTACTGCCACGGAAAAAGGCTACGGGAAAAAAACTGATGTGAAGGCTTATCGGGCCCAAAGGAGGGGAGGAAAAGGAATAATTAATATTAAGATTAACCAAAAAGTTGGGCAAGCGGTTGGGACATTTGGGGTCAGTGAAGAAGAAATGATAGTAATGACTGCGCTGGGAAAAGTAATGAGAATTAGAACAAAGCTGATTAGACCTTTAGGGAGAGCTACCCAAGGAGTGAAGTTAATTAACCTATCTCCTGGAGACAAAGTGGTGTCTGTAGTCAAGGTAATGGTCGAAGATTGAAGAAAAGCAAAAATCTGTTCTCTTTATTTTCAAAGAGAGTAAATTGTTGGGGAGAAAATGTTGACAACTAATAGTTTTTTAATTAACTTTAACCAAGGGAGAGTTTTAAGATGAACAGGACTGATTTAATTATTAAAATATGTAAAAATTCAGGAATCTCTCGAGCTCAGGCAACTAAGGCTTTAGATTCCTTTATCTCAGGGATTGAAGATGCTCTTAAAAAAGGAAAAAGAGTAACTTTAGTTGGGTTCGGGAGCTTCCATGTAGTCAGAAGAAAAGAAAGAAAAGGAAGAAATCCAAGAACAGGAAAAGAGATTTTCATCCCAAGCAAAAGAGTGGTTAAATTTTCTCCAGCCAAAGCTCTTAAAGAAACGATTAAATAGTAAAGTGAATCTAATTTAGTGGAGAAAAATTAGAGAAATAAATCTGAAAATTGGTTTGATAACTATTCCATAGGTAGATAATATTTCTCTAATTCTCTAATAATCTTAAAAGAATTAGATGAAATCTAAAAAAATAAGAGTTGGTCTGATTTTTGGTGGATGCTCAGCGGAACATGAAGTTTCAATAATTTCAGCCTGTAGTGTTTATAAAAACATAGATAAGAAAAAAATTAATCTTATTTCTATTTACATTGATAAAAAAGGCAACTGGAAATTAGTTGAATCTCCTTTAATTGGTAAAGAAAACTTAGCCAAAGGAAAATCTTTCTCCTTTCTTCCCTGGGAGGCAAAGTCTCTCAGAGAAAATTTTTCAGCTGATGTCTATTTCCCTTTATTGCATGGTCCTTACGGGGAAGATGGAACTATCCAGGGACTATTCGAAATGGCTGATGTTCCCTATGTTGGGGCAGGCGTATTAGCTTCTTCTCTGGGAATGGATAAAGCAAAAATGAAATTTATTTTTAAGGCTAAAGGTCTGCCAGTAGTTAATTTTTTATCTATTTTAGACTGGCAATGGAAAGCAGAAAGAAAAGAAATCTTAAAAAAAATTAAAAAGGAGTTCATCTTTCCTTGTTTTGTCAAGCCATCAAACCTGGGCTCGAGTATTGGCATTTCCAAAGTCAAAGAAAATTCCCAGGTGATTCAAGCGATTGATTATGCTTTTAAATATGATCGAAAAGTCTTAGTGGAACAGGGAGTTATTGGTCGAGAATTTGAATGCAGTATCTTAGGAAACGATTTTCCTCAAGCATCTCTTCCTGGAGAGTTAATCCCCTATCGGGAGTTTTATAATTATCAGGATAAATATATTGAAGGAAAAACCAGGTTTAAGATTCCTGCTCCTTTACCTGAGAATAAAATTAAAGAGATTCAGTCCTTGGCTATTAAAGCTTTCAGAGCAATAGAATGTTCTGGGATGGCCAGGGTCGATTTCTTTATGGAAGGTAAAACAGGAAAAATACATATCAATGAAATTAATACCATTCCTGGTTTCACTGAAATAAGTATGTATCCTAAAATGTGGGAAGCAAGTGGAATTTCATATCCCAAATTAATTGAAAAATTAATTGAATTAGCTTTCGAGCGACACCATTCTAAAAAAAGGAAATTTAACTTTTTAAAATGAGAATGTTAGGAATCGATTTCGGAGATAAAAAGATCGGATTAGCAATAAGTGATGAATTAGGTGTAACTGTCCATCCATTAGGTCAATACATAAGAAAAAGTTCCCAAGAAGATAAAGATTATTTTAAAGAGTTAATCAAGAAGTATAATATCAGCCAAGTGGTAATTGGACTGCCCATCCGAATGGATGGGACTAAAGGAAAAAGAGTTCAAAAGACAGAAGAATTCGGTAAATGGTTGCAAGGAATAATAAATGTCCCTATCTCTTTCTGGGATGAGAGATTATCTACTAAGCAAGCTATTGAGTTATTAAAAACTCGGAAGATGAAATGGAGAGAAAGAAAAAAACACAAAGATCAAATTTCAGCAGCCATAATATTATTTAGCTATTTAGAAAGCAGACGCTAATTAATGAAGATATTAAAATTAGTAATAATTGTTTTCATCTTACTAATTTTAGCTTTTTTAATCTGGATCTATATTGGATTTTACCTTCCCTATCAGGGAGTTAAAGAAAGTGAAATAATTAACATTGAAAAAGGCCAGGATGCAAGCTCTATTGCTTCTCTTTTGAAAGAGAAAAAAATTATCAGAAATAGGACAGCCTTTCTGGTAGGGTACAGAATCCTTTTCTCAAATCAAACCTTGAAAGCAGGAGAATACTCATTTTCTTTTCCGATTTCAGGCAGAGAAGCCCTAACTAAGATAATTCGAGGAGAAATTGTCCTTCATCTGGTAACTATTCCTGAAGGGCTAATGGTTGGTGAAATAGCTCAGATTTTTGAACAGGAAGTTTCTATACCCAAAGAAGAATTTCTCGAAGTTGCTTCAAATATTAACCTGATTACCCGCTGGGACAAAAAAGCAAAAAATTTAGAAGGTTACTTGTTTCCAGATAGCTATCATTTTCCTAAGGGAATCGCGGCAGAAAAAGTGGTTTCTTCTATGGTAGATGAATTTTTTCAAATATTCACTGATGAATGGCGAAAAAGAGCACTGGAATTGGGAATGACTATTAGACAGATAGTGACTTTAGCTTCTTTAATTGAAAAAGAGACATCTGTTCCTGTGGAAAGAACCCTTATTTCAGCTGTTTTTCACAATCGACTAAAGAAGGGGATGAAATTAGAATGTGATCCAACTATAATTTATGCTTTAAAAAAAGAAGGAATTTATCAAGATAGACTGAGAAAAAGGGATTTGGCCTTTGATTCGCCTTACAATACCTATCTTTATTATGGGTTACCTCCTGGACCAATTTGCAGTCCTGGTAAGAAATCAATTGAGGCTGCCTTATATCCAGCCTCAGTGAATTATCTTTATTTTGTCTCCAAGAATGACGGGACTCATTATTTCAGTAATAATCTTAAAGAACATAACCAAGCTGTTCGTAAGTATCAAAAACCAAATCATCCTCTCCAAAAGAAGAAATAAAATAATTTGTAAAAAAGCCCTATTTAAATTAAAATAAAATATTATTTAAAAGAAAGGAGTGAATGGATGAGCATTAAGAAAGAAATAATGACCTTTTTTATTGGATTTATTATTTTTTCTCTTAATTTTTCTTTTGCTTTTTTCCCCGCCCAAGAAAAAGAAAAGGTTCCCCTTAAAACTAAAAAACAAATAATACCTCAGGAAGTGGGCAAAGTTTTCGATTTAGGAATCCAGACCAGGGAACCTAGGCTTGACATCCCAATAAAGTTTATTCAGTATTTATACTTACCTGCACGAGAAAATCGTCTTCACACCATTTTTCTGTTTAAAATAAAAAATTCAGATTTAGGTTTTGAAGAAGAGAAAGAAGAACCAAGCAAAAGTGAAGAAGAAGTAACTCCTCCTCAAAAATTAATTGCTAATTTAAATGCTTTTTTAAGATTTTATAAATTGGAAAAAGGAAATATAGTTGAGATTTCTAAAGAAATATATATTCCCGTCAAGTTTGAAAAGAGTAAAGAAGAATTCAATCCTGAAGAAGAACATCTTTGTACGACAGGCTATTCTCTTCCCCCAGGTGATTACCTTTTAGCTTTAGCTTTTACTTCACTCGATCTGACAAAAATAGGCACTTTTTACACGGAAATTTCCCTTCCTGATCCTCAGGCTTTTAAAAACATAGATACCACGCCCATCTTTTTTATCAAGTCAATAGAACAGTTACCCTCACCTGAGATGAGACTAAATGTCCATCAGGATTTTTTCCGTTATTCAATTTTAAAGATTGAACCAAAAATTGAACTCGTTTTTTCCCAAGAGCAGCAACCTGATATCTTTTATTTTATTTTTGGCACTTCCCCTCATCCTGAAACGAATAAATTTGAAATAGAAATTACCTATAGTGTTTTCAAAGGAGAAGAAGCGGTGATTAAATTTGAGCCGACAACTTTTCCTTTCCCTATGATCAGCCACCCCCTTCCTTTAAAGCGAGCTGATAAATCTTTAGAACCAGGAGAATATATTCTGGAAATAAAAATTGTAGATAAGGTTAGCGGTTCGTCTATTACAAAAAAAATAAATTTCAAGCTCCAATAAGCAAGTAATTTCTCCTTGAATTATTAACTCGCATAATTTAAACTAATATATTCTGAAATGAAATTTGTCGCTGATTTTCATACTCACTCCAAATTCTCTCGTGCTACTTCAAGAGATATGAATTTAGATTACCTTGCCCGGTGGGCAAAGGTAAAAGGAATATCACTCTTAGGAACAGGAGATTTTACTCATCCAGAGTGGTTTTTTCTACTCAAAGAGAGATTGGAACAAGCTGACAACGGGCTTTATCAATTAAAAGATTCTGGTCAGGTGGAGAATGAGTATTTATCTACTATTCCTTTTTCTCAGAGGGAAGTCTTTTTTATTTGTTCTTCTGAAATCAGCTTTATTTATTCCAAGAAAGGTCAAGTAAGAAAAGTTCATCTTTTAGTCTTAGCCCCTGATCTGGATTCAGTTCAAAAATTAAATCAGAGACTATCCGGATTAGGGAATTTAAGAGCAGATGGTCGGCCCATCCTCGGGTTAGATGCAAAAGATTTCTTAAAAATTGTCTTAGATGTATGTCCTAACTGCTTAGTCATTCCTGCTCACATCTGGACTCCTTGGTTTTCTCTTTTTGGAGCTAATTCCGGCTTTGATTCCGTGGAAGAATGTTTTGAAGATTTAACTCCTTATATTTTTGTTTTGGAAACTGGTCTTTCTTCAGATCCAGCTATGAACTGGCGACTTTCTTCACTGGATAGATATACCTTAGTTTCTAATTCAGATGCTCATTCCCCTTCTAAAATCGGCCGGGAGGCAAATGTCTTTAACACTGAGCTTAATTATCAGTCAATTGTGGCTGCAATAAAGGAAGGAGACCCGGAAAAATTCCTTTATACTATTGAATTTTTCCCTGAGGAGGGTAAATATCACTTTGATGGTCATCGAAATTGCCATGTTGTTTTCTCTCCAAAGCAAACAATAGAGAATAATTATCTTTGTCCTAAATGTGGTCAAAAATTGACCGTTGGTGTTATGCATCGAGTTGAGCTTTTAGCTGATCGCGAAGAAGGAAAAAAACCGCCGGGAAAAATTCCTTTTAAAAGTTTGATCCCTTTAAATGAAATAATTGCTGAAGCAACAGGAAAGGCTTCTGAATCAAAAACAGTTTGGGATCAGTATTTTAGATTAATTAAAAATTTTGATAACGAACATAAAATTTTGACTGAGGTTCCTTTAGAAGAAATAGAAAAAATTTCTGGGTCAAAGATTTCTCTCGGTGTGGAGAACATGAGGAAAGGTGGAGTAAAAATCATCCCTGGTCATGATGGAGTGTATGGAAAAATAAGTCTTTTTGAATCAAAAGAGAAACCCGAATCCGAGGAACAGCAGTTAAAGTTATTTTGACAATTGACTACGAAAACATACGACTGTGAGTGTGATTTTAACGCTAATTAATCTGTCGAATTCCAAGGATAAATAAATTAAAATTGAAAAAGATTGTTAGACCTGACTTTGCGGATCACTTCAAATTACTGTTATTAGCTATTTTAATTGGAATTTTAGGAGGATTTGCCTCTGTTGCTTTCAAAATTCTATTAAGATTTTTTCAATCACAATTCTGGGGAAATCCAACCAGTCTCTTAGCTGCTGTTCAAGGAAAAACATGGTTTTTAATCATTCTGATTCCAGGGATAGGCGGTCTATTAGTGGGAGTGTTGATTCATTTGGGAGCAAGAGAAGCTAAAGGTCACGGTGTTCCAGAAGTAATGGAAGCAGCGCTTCTTAAAGGGGGAATTATAAGAAAAAGAGTTTCTATTGTCAAAGCCTTGGCTTCCTCTCTCTGCATTGGTTCAGGAGGCTCTGTTGGTCGAGAAGGTCCAATAGTCCAGATAAGTTCCAGTTTAGCCTCCACTATTGGTCAAATATTTAAAATAAAAGAGAAGGGATTAAGAACTTTAGTTGCCAGTGGTGTTGCAGCAGGAATTGCTGGAACTTTCAATGCTCCCATTGCAGGAGCAATGTTTGCGGTGGAAATAGTATTAGGAGAATTTGGCGTTGCTAGCTTCAGCCCAATTGTAATTGCTTCAGTTATAGCCACTTTAACTTCTCATTATTTTGTTGGAGATTTTGCTGCTTTTAAAGTGCCCAAGTATACTTTAATAAGTGTGTGGGAAATTGGACCTTATATTCTTTTAGGCATCATCAGTGGTTTAGTAGCCATCTTTTTCATAAAATTACTCTATTTATCCGAAGAAAAATGGGATAAATTAAAATTTCCTGAATATTTAAAACCTGCTTTTGGAGGAATAATAATTGGACTAATTGGTTTAAAACTTCCCCATATTTTTGGGGTAGGATATGAAAGCATTAATTTACCTTTGCATAATCAAATTGGTCTTTTTTTAGCTTTTATTTTGATTTTTGCTAAGTTAATTTCTACTTCCCTCACTTTAGGCTCTGGTGGTTCTGGTGGAGTGTTTGCTCCTTCCCTTTTTATGGGAGCAATGACTGGTAATTTCATCGGGCAAATTTTCCACAATTACTTCCCAAGTGTTATCTCTCCTCCTGGTGCTTATTCTTTGGTGGGTATGGGAGCAGTCGTTGCTGCTGCTACCCATGCACCTATTACTGCTATTATTATAATTTTTGAATTAACTAATGACTATAAGATTATCTTACCACTAATGCTAAGTTGCATTATAAGTTCATTTATCACCATAAGTTTGAAAGAAGAATCAATTTATACTCTTAAACTTAAACATAAAGGAATAATTCTTAAAGAGGGAAGAGAAGTTAATATTTTAAGATCTATTCTTGTCAAAGATATCCTTAGTCATGACTATACTACCTTCTTAAATACCCAACACATAGGTCAGATAATTGATCAAGCAATAGTCGGCCGACATTCTATTTTTCATATAATTAATCAAAATAATGAACTCTGTGGAATAATAACTTTAAACCAATTGAAAAGTGGGATTTATCAAAAAGAACTGATTGACTCATTGGTGATTGCCGAAGATATCGCTGTTCCTGAAATAGAACTTGATTATAATGACAATTTAGAAAAAGCGATGGAGATTTTTGGGCAACAAGACATTGACGAGACTCCTGTGATTAAAGAGGGAAAATTTGTTGGAGTTGTAAAAAGAAAAGATGTGATTGAAACTTATAATAATGAGATATTAAAGAGAGAAGCAACCCAAGGCTTAATCAATAAACTGAAATTTACTCACGATGCAAAATCAGTTAATATTGGAAAAGATTATTTAATAAAAGAAATAGAGGCGTTACCTAGGCTTTGGGATAAGAGTCTTAAAGAATTAGATTTAAAAGCTAAACATGGAATAGAAATTATCTTGATCAAGAGAAAATATCCTCCCCAAACCATTACCCTGCCTTCTGGTGAACAAGTAATAAAGAAGGGCGATACCTTAATTTTAGCTGGACATACTAAGAATATTGAAAAACTAATTTCTTCCCAATAAGTTTTATTTCTCATCCCTTGACAAATGTCTGTTTTAACCATATATTTTAATTAAAAGTGAGGAGGCAAAAAAATGGAAATTGAAATGAGAATTAAAGGATTAATTGTTGATCCTATTTCCAATATGCCAATAGTGATTTTAAAAGATGTGAATAGTAATAAAATCCTGCCTATTTGGATTGGAGTTTTCGAAGCAAATGCGATTGCCCTTCAAATCGAAAACATCTCTACTCCCCGACCGATGACTCATGATTTAATTAAAAACCTCCTCTCTGAATTAAACATAACTGTTCAGAAAATAGTAGTAAGTGACATAAAAGACAACACATTTTATGCGCTAATTTATTGTCAGCGTCAAAATGAAATTATTACTTTGGATTCTCGACCTTCTGATGCAATCGCCTTAGCATTAAGAGTAAATGCTCCTATTTTTGTTAGAGAGGAAGTAATTCAAAAAGCCCATAGTTTAGAGTTTGGCGATAATTTAGAAGATTCTGAAAAACTCCAGAAATGGCTGGAAAAACTCAGACCAGAGGATCTGGGTAAGTACAAAATGTAAATAGAAGCTGGAAGCAGCCTGCCTGTCGCATGCAGGGAAGCAAGAAAAAAATTAGCCTCAATAACTTCAAAACTAAGTAA
>JBHIEE010000076.1:0-14491 GCA_046760445.1 Candidatus Aminicenantia bacterium | reverse complement strand
ATTAGGTGATTGGGACATTAATCTATTGTTGATTTTTTTATTCATTTTATTTGTTGTATTCCCTAATTATTAATTTTTCTAATCTTTTTCGCCTTGAATTAATTAGTGCATTTAGCCTTTTTGAAAAAGTATTAATTTGAGCTACATAAATATCAATTTTCTTTGGGTTGATCAATCCTCTATTTTTAGCTCTTTTTAGCCAATATCTGGTTTCTCTCGCTGAAGCTCTTGCAAAATAGAGAAAATTTAAGGAATCTCGATGATGATATCTTCCACCGCTTTCCACAAGATTTGCTCCAATCGAGTCAATAGCTCGAACTAACTGTTTTCCAATTGTATCTTGAGCAAAATAGTTCCATTTGATGATTTCATTCCAAATTTCATCACATAAATTCTCGATTATTTTATATATATCTAAATCTTCTATGTCTTTAAACATCTCATCCTCACTTTAAAATCGGACACCCCAATAACTCAGTCACCCAATAACCCAATAACCTAGTCACCCAATTTGTGTTTAGCCCAAAGGCCAGCGCCAATTATTCCTGCATTGTTTCCGAGAGAGGCTTTCTCTATTTTACAACATTCAATTGCTTTCTGGTAGGCTCTTTTTTTTACTTCTTCCAAGGCTGGTTTTAATAAAAAATCGCCTGCCTCCATCACTCCTCCACCAAGAATTATTTTTTCAGGATTGAGTAAATTTATAATTGAGGCTAATCCAAGACCAAGATAATAACCTGCTTTTTGGAAAGCTTTCTGAGCTGTTTTGTCTCCCTTTTTTGCTCGTTCAAAAACTTCTTCTGCAGTGAGTTTTTCCTTTACTCTGGTGAATTCTAAATAATTCTGGACTATCTTGGAAGAGCAAACTTCTGTTTCTAAGCACCCTCTACCTCTACAATCGCATATTTCTCCTTCAGGATTAACAATAATATGACCTAATTCTCCAGCATATCCACATTTTCCCTGCCAAAGCTTTCCTTTAAAGATTATTCCCGAACCTACTCCTGTACCAATAGTTAAAAAAACCATACTCTGAACACCTTGTCCCGAGCCTATTAGGAATTCACCAAAGGCTGCTAAATTAGCGTCATTATTTATAAAAAAGGGGACTTCAATGAGTTCAGTTAAAGCCGGAGATAAAGGAAAATTATCTAAGAAAGGGAGATGGGGAGATTGGTGGATTATAATTTTTTTAAAATTGTATATTCCTGGGAAACCCAACCCAACTGCTTTTATTTGTTCCGGGGTAAAAGTTTTTAGATTTTCCCATAGTTTTTTAATTTGATGAAGTAAGTCCTGAATATTGTTAGCAGTTGGTTGAGATAACTGACAAACTACTTTCCCTTGGTTATTTATTATTCCTGATTTTATTTTAGTTCCACCTAAGTCAAAGCCAGCATAAAAACCCATTTTATTTGAGATGAAAGGTGAGAAGGAACACAGTATTAAGTTTTTTTCCCGATAGCAGCATAATCTGAAGGAGCATAAAGTAATTTATTTAATTTATCTATATTTTGATTAATAATGGTGGAAAACTCATCAGTAGCAGGGAGAGTTTGTAGTTTTTCTTTTTCTAAAGGAGAAAGGAATTGAATTTCTACCTCCTCAAATCCAGTGATTTCCAGAAGAAATTTGAGGGTTTGAGGATGGATTGGTTTTTGATGGGAAAGATCTAAAAAATAGGTACTCACCAGCGTAAAAATTGAGGTTGGATTAACTGTTTCTAAAACAATATAACAGCCTTTCTTCAATTTAAAAAAAGATTTATTGATTAATTCCATTAAATACTTAGGAGGGAGATGTTCTATTACCTGAGCAGAGAAAATTCCTCCTAAAGATTCATCTCTTAGGGAACTGAGATGTTCGAGGATATCTCCTTTAATACATTTTAATCCTTTCTCCAAGCAAAGTTCTATCATTTCATCGTTTGAGTCAACTCCATAGCTCTTGATATTATTATCTCTTAAAATCTGAAGAAATTCTCCCCTCCCACAGCCTAAATCCACTACATTTTCCTTATTTACAAAGTAAGGTAAATATTTTTTTTGGGCTCTTATTAGCTGTTCTTCGTATCCACGAAATCTATTTTCAAATCCAGCATATTTATAGTCTCTCAAAGGTTCAAGTATTTCTTCTACTTGTTCAGGAGAAGGTTTTTTTCTTTTTTTGAGAGTAGTCAGCAAAGAGTCTAATTTATCTTCAAGCAAAAGAAACTTCTTCATTAAGATTTTAACATCTTGATATTCAGTTGCTAATTTATCTATCCTCCACTCCATACTTTTAAAAATCATCCCGACATGATTGCTTCCCAAGGCATCCCATTCTTTGTCCTTGGCATCCATTAGTTTCTGATTCAATTGGAATAGTTCAATTAGAGAAGAAATTATTCGGTTTAATTGAATCAGATTCTCCTCCATAAAATTTCTACGCTCGGTTAGAGCTTGAATCAAAAGGCGATTGAATTCTTTATCTTCAGACACGAACTTGGATAATTTTGAGAGAGAATAGAAGAACTTTTTAAGCTTTCCAGGAGGAGCTACTTGAGTTTTGATTTTTAATTTTTGGTCAAGCTGAAAGAGGAGTTGATTTAATCCTTCTCTCTTTTCTGAAGTTAGAGCCGTTTTAGTCTCTTTTTTTACTTTCTCTAATACTTGATTAAAACCCTTTTCTTTCTGTTTTCGCTCCTCGGCTAATCTTTCTAAAATCCGTCTCATTCCTCTTTCTTTTCAGTTTCTTTTTTTTCATCCTTGGAGCTAATTGATTTTTTGAAATTTTTTATTCCTTCTCCAACTGCTTTCCCTAACTCAGGTAATCTTCTTGCTCCAAAAATAATAATCACAATCAGAAGAATGATCAGGATTTCAGTTGGTCCAATACTTCCTAACATTTAACCCTCCTTAACAATATACTTTATTAAATCCCAAATTCCAATAAATCTTAATACTCTCAAACAAATCTAAATGACAAAATCCAAATGTCAAATCAATGACAAATGACTAAATGCCAAATCCGTGAAGTGTAAAGGGTAAATCGTAGGGTGTTATTTATCACTTTACTCTTCACTCCTTACTCTTTACGTTTGTCATTTGAGCTTTGTTATTTGACATTTTATATATTTCGTGTGTGTTCTCTGACTTCGACGAGCTCAGTCGAGTCGTGGTTTTCATATTTTTTCATATTATTATTTTACGGGTCTCAGAACATATATATTACGTCCTTTCTAAAAGTAACTTAGAGCAGGAGAAAAGTCAAGTTACAAGTCTCAAGGTCACAAGCTGAAAATGCGAATTATTAGGCTCAGAGCATTAAGTCTTAATTCCAGGGTGTGGTGCCCAAATGTAGCGGAAGGCTTTAGCCTTTCATGTGTTGTAACTGATGTCTATTGAATCTGAGAGACAGCGTGAGGCTTGGGACATGGGACATGCGACATGAAAATCAATCTTTTGAATCAAATCCAATTTTTTGGATAAAAATGAAAAAAGAAAAATTTTTTAAAAATATAACTTCTTTATTTTCAATAAATTATAATCACTAAAAATTACTTGACTTTGGCATTAAATTTGCATATAAATTATTTTAGATTTCCATTATGGAAATCTAAAAAATGCAAGGCATTTTTTGTGAGGAGGTGATAATTAAGTAGATAGTTAATGTTAAGGGGTATTGGTTGTTCCGATCCCGAGCATTCGGGAGGGACAGGGCAAGGGTAAGATTTTAATCCCGAGTACTTGGGATTAAAAAAGGAGGTTAAAAAGTGAGTAAGAAAATTTCCAAAGTTCTATTGATATTATGTCTGTTAATAGGACTAACTTCTTTTGCTACAGCTCAGATTCGATATGGAGAAATAACTGGAACAGTGGTTGACGAAGATGGTATTCCTCTTCCTGGAGTAACTGTTACTTTGGAATCTGAAATTATTGCTACCAGAACAGCAGTTACCAGTGAAAGAGGAATTTTCCGTTTTCTTTCACTTGATCCAGGTGTCTACAAATTAACATGCGAATTACCTGGTTTTAATACTGAAGTTCGAGAACCAATTAAGGTAGTGGTTGGTGTAAGATCAGATTTTAGAATCACCTTGACCGCGGCAACAATAAAAGAAGAGATTATTGTCACTGCTGAAAGCCCAGTTGTTGATACTAAAAAGACTGGTATTGCCCATAACGTCACAGACGAATGGTTAGACAATATTCCATCTGCTCGAGATCCATGGGTCATTTTGGATCAAACAGCAGGAGTTATGGTTGACCGAGTGAATGTTGGTGGTTCCCAATCAGGTCAGCAGTCCCAGTTTACAGCCAGAGGCGATAGCGGTGATAATGTGATGTGGAATGTTGATGGACTAACTATTACTGACCAATCAGCTCTTGGTGCTACTCCAATGTATTGGGATTTTGATGCTTTTGAAGAAATTCAAATCACTACTGGTGGAGCTGACCCATCAATCCAAACAGGTGGAATTGGTCTTAATTTTGTGACCAAAAGAGGTGGTAATAAATTCAAAGGACAGGCTTATTTCTACAGAACTGATAAAATTCCACAGCTTGAGTTCCAAGCTACGAATGTCAAAGGTTCTGATCTTGAGAGTTATTGGAGAGATGTTCAAGGTTATGTTGGAGATATAGAAGATATATATCCTGGCGATCGAATCAACCGGATCAAAGATTATGGTTTTGAAGCAGGTGGTCCAATTATAAAAGACCGTCTCTGGGTCTGGGGAGCCTGGGGTGTTCAAGACATTAAGATGTTTACTGCTGCTGGCACTCCAGATGATACTCTATTAGACAATATAAACTTCAAACTTAATGCCCAGATTACAGACAATAACCGAGCTGAATTCCTCTATATCTATGCTGACAAGCTCAAATGGGGTCGTGGTGCAGCTGTCAACCGCCCAATGCCAACTACATGGGATCAGCAAGGACCATCAAATGTCTATAAGATTGAAGACGAGCACATTTTCAGCGACAACTTCTTTGCGACCTTAAGAGCTGGTATGGTTGATATGTGGTTTGAACTTGAGCCTAAAGGTGGAAGAGCGGTGCCAGTCACCTTGGATTATGACACTGGAATGTGGGGCGGATCATTTCTTTATTACAAAACCTGGAGACCCGAGTATCATACCAATCTTTCTGCTAATTATTTTGCTGAAAATGTCTTAGGTGGTGATCATGAATTCAAATTTGGATTTGAATATCGATATACTACTGTCAGAACTCAGTTTGGTTGGGCTGGTAATATGGTTAAAACCTACTGGTCAGCAATGAATAATTATGGTCTTTGGGGAGCCTGGTATGGTCTACCTAATACTACAACAGGTTCTTGCGGAGTTTGGATAGTTCGTCCTGAGGATTTTAAACAGACTTACACAAGAATAAGTGGCTGGGTAGGTGATACCTTTACTGCTGGTCGCTTAACCTTAAATCTTGGTGTAAGATATGATTGGCGGATAAGTGGTCATGCTGACCCTGGATCAGATGAATTTGGGCCCTGGAATGATGCTCCAGCAAGCGTATTAGATCCTGTACTTCTCCCTGCAGTTAGACAAGAAGGAAAAAAAGATGTTGTTAAATGGGCTGACTTTTCACCGCGAGTTGGCTTCACCTATGATATAACAGGAGATGGGAAAACTCTCATTCGAGGAAGTTTTGCTCGCTATGCAGACCAATTAAGTAGCTGGCAAGCCTACTTAGAAAATAACTCTGCATATGGGGAAATAGACTATGCATGGCACGATACTAATGGGGACGATGAAGTTCAAGCAGGTGAATTAATTGATGTTTGGTGGGTTAGTTCCACTGTTGATTTAGCTAATCCAGGTGTCAATCCCAGTAAAATAGATCCTGATATATCTGCACCAATTACTTGGGAAGGTCTGATTGGTTTTGAACGAGAGGTGTTGCCAGACTTCTCTTTGGGAGCAAATTTTATCTATCGCTATTACGAGAACTTCACCTGGTTTCCTATCAATGACCTAACCAGTGATGACTATGTGCTTGTTCCTGCTGGCGTGAATAATGCTGGGCTGGAAGACAGATATGATGGAAATTACTATGAAGCAGATTATTATCAACTAACTACTATGCGACCTGCTGGTAATTTTTGGACAAATAGACCAGACTATAACCAGAAATTCTGGGGAGTTGAAATTACAGCTACAAAGAGATTGAGCAACAAATGGTTGATGAATGCGTCATTCAATTACAATGACCATCGTCAGTACCTTCCAACTAAAGCCTCTTACCAAGATCCTACTAATGTTGAAATGTTAGATGGTGAAATCATGGCATACGAGATGAGAGGTAGTGGAAAAACAGATATCTGGACTAATTGTAGATGGCAGGCCAAGCTGAATGGAATGTATCAGTTACCTTGGGGATTTAATGTAAGTGGATATCTCCAGGTCCGTGAAGGATATGTTGTACCAGTAAGACTTCGCACATCTCCTCGCAGTGGCGGCATTGGCAGAGCTTACCCATTGATTAAACCTTTTGGCAGCGAAAGACTTCCCACCTTCTGGATGTTTGATCTGAGAGTGGAAAAAGTTCTACGCATTGGAGACTATGGCAGTGTTAGCATAATGGCTGATGTTTTCAATGTGTTCAACAACAACACAGTTCTTGGAAGAGAACCAAATATCAATATGAGCAGGGGTTATCAACCATTGGAGATCATTAATCCAAGAGTTTTTCGACTCGGAATTCGTTTCAGATTCTGATGCTGATGTAGAGTAGCGTTGGGGTTTACTTGTGCCGCTTTGCGGTATCCCCAATAAAAGTTGAGGTTCACCCCGCTCCGCTTCTATCCAGATTATTTGGAAGAGGCGGGGCGGGTTTTTTTTATTCAAGTTACAGGGTATGAGCCGTACGGTTCATACTAAGCTGCATCTTTCATCTCATAGAGTGGTGTTTCACAGAATAAACCTAAAGGTTTATATTCCAAGTATAAATCTAAAGATCCAGAATCAACGGTTTATTGGAGTGTAAAGCTTTAGCTTTACAGAGTAAGCCTAAAGGCTTACATTCCAGGATATAATTATGAACTTCAAAAAACATATCCCTTTCCACCTTTATCTTGAAAATGCAATTTACTTTGTCACTGCAGGTACCCTAAACAAGAGAAAATTCTTTGATGTCGGTGAAAAAAAGGGGATATTAAAAACAAGATTAAATTCAGCTTGTTCAAAATTCATGGTAGAACTTTTTGCCTGGGTAATTCTCTCTAATCATTATCATTTACTTTTCCAATTTAAGAAAAATCTATCATTAGGGTTAGGGAAATTTATAGGATTTATTAATGGAGGAAGTGCTTTTGACCTCAACAAACTTGAAAACAAAAAAGGAAGACAAATCTGGTGGAATTATTGGGATAATTGTATCAGAAATGAAGAAACATTTTATAAAAGATTCAATTATATCCATCATAATCCTGTAAAACATAATCATTCTAAAAACTTAGAGGATTATAAATTTTCAAGTTATAATTTTTATATAAATAAATTTGGTAGTGAATATATAAACAGTATATGGGAAAGATATCCAATTATAGATTTTTCAGATGAACAGGATGATTTTTGACTTGGAATGTAAAGCTTGAGCTTTACTTTTTAGAATAAACCTAAAGGTTTATATTCCAGACAATTAGCAAAACTTCAGCTTTATTAGAATAAATCTAAAGATTTATATTTCAGTGCGCTGCAATGTAAAGTTTCAACTTTACCAGATTTAAGAATAAACCTAAAGGTTTATATACTCTAAGATTAATAGGAAATCAACTTGAAAAAGCAGGCTATCTATCATATAATTTTTACCTCCAGAGGAGGAATAAGATGATAAAATTTAAAAATTTTCCCAAAGGAATCCTAATGTTTTCCTTAATCTTGGTCTTTATATTATTCTCAAGCTTAGTGTTCTCCCAAGATTGGCGAGGTAAAGGACGGATCAAAGGAGTTGTCCTAACAGAAGATGGAAAGCCAATTCCAAATGTTAAGGTTATTTTTGAGCATTCCAAATATGGAGCTAAATTTGAACTTTTGACTGACGAAAAAGGTAAATGGGTTGCTTCAAACATCAGAGGTGGTGAATGGGATATTGACTTTTGGGCAGAAGGCTATGAGCCCAAGAAAATTTCCTTTCCTGTTAGTGAGGTTGTACGAAGTAAACCGCTTGAAATAAGATTAAAAAAATCAGAGCAACAGATTGTTTCTGAGAAAATTTCAGCTCTGTTAGTTAAGGGAAATGAGTTATTTGACCAGAAAAAATATAAGGAAGCAATAGAAGAATTTCAGAGTATATTAAAGGAAAATCCAGAATTATATATGATCAATAAAAATATAGGTAATTGCTATTATGAATTAGGAGATTATGATTCAACGATAAAATATTATGAAATTGTGTTAGAAAAAGAGCCTAAGTCAGAAGAGATTCTAATCACTTTGGGGAATATCTATTTAGAAAAGGGCGAATTAGAAAAGGGATTAAGCTATTTCAAACAGATTGATGAAGAAGCAATTGCCAGTCCTTTAACATTTTATAATATTGGAACCCTTCTCTTTAACAAAGGAAAAGCAGATATGGCAATTGGATACTATAAGAAAGCAATCACATTAGATCCAGATCTTTCAGATGCGTATTATCAGTTAGGATTATGTTATTTGAATATAAATGAAAATGAAAAAGCCAAAGAGAATTTCAATAAATTCCTTGAACTTGTGCCTGATTCAGAAAAAGCGCCTACAGTTAAAGAAATACTGAAATATCTTGAGAAATAGCAGGGTTCAAGGGGTCAAGGATTCAAGGGTTCAAGTGATGTTAAAGGGTTATAAAGAATTAAATATATGGCAGAAAGCTTACTCTTTATGTTTAGACATTTATAGAATTACTAAATCTTTTCCTGAGGACGAAAAATATGGACTGACAATTCAGATGAGACGCTCGGCTATTTCTGTACCATCTAATATTGCGGAAGGATATGGAAGGAAATCAACTCAAGAATATATACATTTTCTTTATATTGCTTATGGTTCTACTTGTGAATTAGAAACTCAAGCTATGATTGCGATGGACTTAGAGTATATAAAAAGTTCTGAGAAAGAGTTAATAATAGAAAAAATCAGTGAAGTCGAAAGGATGTTGAAAGCATTGATTAATTCATTAGAAAAGAAAATCAATGAGTTGAAATGAAAAAAACACTTGAATCCTCGAATCCCGTAAAGGGACGTTGTCCCAACGGGACTTCACGTCCTCGAATCCTAAACCCTATACTAATAATTCTATTTTTTCTTGGCATTGTTCTGGATCTAATTTTACTATTTCCAAAACATATACAATCCAGTACAAAAACCGATCGCTTGAATGTCTTGCTAATAACCATAGACACTCTCCGAGCTGATTATCTTAGTTGTTATGGAAGCAAGATAATAAAGACTCCAAATATTGATAATTTAGCCAAAAATGGAATTCTCTTCAAATATGCTGTAGCTCATAATGTAGTTACCCTTCCCTCCCACATCAGTATTTTGACTGGAACTTATCCTGTCTTTCATGGAGTTCGGGATAATGTTGGATTTCGATTAGATGAAAAATCTGTCATTTTATCTGAGATACTTAAAGAAAGAGATTATAAAACTGCTGCTTTTATTGGTGCGTTTCCACTTGACAATCGATTTGGACTCGACCAGGGTTTTGACCTTTATGATGATTTTTATGGGAATACAGGTGCTCAAAATGACTTCACTTTTGTTGAGCGTCGAGCAGAAGAGGTTATTGAGCCTGCCCAAATATGGCTTCAATCTAATAGAAGAAATTCCTGGCTCTGCTGGATTCATCTTTTTGATCCTCATATTCCTTATGACCCTCCTCAACCATTTAAAGATAAATATCCTGATAATTTTTATGCTGGAGAAGTAGCTTATACTGATTTTATGATTGGGAAATTACTACAATTTTTGAAAGAGTCAGGAATGGAAAGAGAGACTCTTATTATTCTTACTGCAGATCATGGAGAGAGTCTGGGAGAACACGGTGAAAGAACACATGGAATCTTCACTTATAATTGTACCCTCCATATCCCATTAATTTTTTATCAACCAGAAATATTCCGTAAACTTACAGTTATTGATAAGCGAGTCCGACATATTGACATAGTGCCAACTATTTTAGATATATTAAATATTAAAATTCCAAAACAAGTCCAAGGACGCTCACTTATTCCATTAATTAAAAATCCAAGAAAATGGAGAGTGGATGATTCTTATTTTGAAGCTATGTCACCTCATTTAAATCGTAACTGGGCACCCCTTCAGGGAATATTGTCAGAGCAATATAAATATATTGATTTACCCATTGAAGAGCTTTATGATATGGAATCTGATTACCGAGAAGAGAACAACTTAGCTGAAAGCAAAAAGTCTGTTGTTGAGAAATTAGATGAAAGACTAATAAAATTTATCTCAAAGTATTCCTCTAAAGAGTCCAAAGAAATCAAAAGAATTGAAGAGGACCCTGAGACATTAGAAAAATTGCGGGCATTAGGTTATATAGGAGGAATAAGTCAAAAGCCTCTAAAGAAAACCTATACTATAGAAGATGACCCTAAGCGATTGATTGATTTAGATAGTATGACTCATGAGGCCATAGCTGCTTATTCTCGAGGAAATTCTCATCAGGCGATAGAAATATTTAATACTATTTTAAAACGCCGCCCCACTTTTAGTCTAATATATTCCCAGCTTTCATTCATTTATCATGAGATTGGACAGTTTGAAAAAGCAATTGAAACCTTGGAAAAAGCATTATCTTTAGGATTAGAAAATGAGTCAATTTTGTCAAAATTGGGTGTTTGTTTACAGGAAGTTGGGAAATTAGATCGTTCGATTGAAATTTTAGAAATCACTGTTGATAAATACCCTCAACACGTTGAAGCTTATAACTATCTTGGTATCAGTTACTGGCGTTCAGGGCAATTTGAAAAAGCGATAAAAACATTTGAAAAATTGTTATTCTTAGATAGCAACTACGCCAGTGGTTACAATAATCTTGGTTCGGTTTATCTCAGTAAAAGACAATACGATTTGGCCAAAAAACAATTTAAAAAAGCTATTAAATACGATCCAAATTTGGCTGGTCCTTATAATGGCTTAGGAGTGGTATATGCTAATAAAGGAGACTATAATCAAGCTATTGAAAACTGGAAAAAAGCAGTTGAATTAGACAATAAACAATATGATGCTTTATACAATTTGGGTATTTTACTAACTAAAATGGATAAATTTGAGGAGGCAATTAAATATTTAGAACAATTTGTTGCTACAGCTCCTGAGTATAAATATGCAACTGATATTGAGAAAATGAAAAAATTAATTGCTCGAATAAAACAAGTCACAAGCTCCAGGTCACATATCCCAGGCTAACAGTTCAGAGATACTGAAATCTTGAAGTATAAACCTGCCGGCCGGTGGGTCTTTAGCTTTATTCGAATAAACCTAAAGGTTTATATTCTAAGGTTTACATTTAAGATTGTCTAATTTGACATATTGATTTTTGTATTATAAATTAAATCTGATATTTTCTATCTGTTTTTAATATGTCTAAGAAAAAAAGGAGAAAAAAGAAAAAGGAAACCCCTCAGATCGTCTCAGCCAAAAAAGATTCATTTCAAGAAATAAAAAAAGAAGGGAAAACCGCCCGGAAGAAACGGAATAAATTCATATTTTATTTAATTCCTATCTTTGCTATTTTGATTGCTGTCATTCTATTTTTTTATTTTTTTACTTCAAAAAATAAAGTAAAGAGAAATTCTAATTTAAATGTGCTTTTGATTACCATTGATACCCTAAGAGCTGATAGAGTTGGTTATAGTGGATATAACATTGAAACTCCTAATTTAGATTCATTAGCTTATAAAGGCGCAAGATTTATGAATGCAGTCTGTCAGGTGCCTTTAACTCTTCCTTCTCATGCCTCGATTTTAACTGGTACAAATCCGACCTATCATCAAATCAAAAGTAATGGACCTTATTATTTGGGAGAAAATTTTACAACTTTGGCTGAGATTTTGAAAGAAAATGGTTATTATACTTCAGCCTTTATCGGAGCCTATTGTTTGGATTCTCGGTTTGGTTTGGCTCAAGGATTCGATGTTTATGATGATGAATATGAAACTCCAGAATATTTAAAGCCACATGGTCCACAAAGGTTGGCTGAGGACGTTTATAGCTCCGTAGCTAAATGGATAGAGCAAAACAGCGATAAAAAATTTTTTATGTGGGTGCATTACTGGGATCCTCACGGCCCTTATATTCCTCCTCCTCCTTTTGATATCAAATATAGCTCCAGGCCCTATGATGGAGAGGTCGCTTATACTGATCTCTATGTTGGGAAGTTGATTAATTTACTTAAGGAAAAAGAAATTTATAATAAAACATTAATAATATTAGTTGGTGACCATGGAGAAGGTTTATATGATCATAGTGAACCTTCGCATGGAGTTTTTCTATATGATACAACCTTAAGAGTACCTTTAATATTTCATTCTCCAGATATAATTCTTAAAGGAGTTGAAATAAATGAACAGGTAAGAACCGTTGATATTTTACCAACAATTTTAGACATATTAAAAATAGATATTCCTGAATTTTGTCAAGGAGTGAGCTTAATTCCAATTATAGAAGGGAAAAAGATAAGAGAAATAGAAAAATCTTACGCCGAGACCTATTATCCTCTTATAACAAATGGATGGTCAAACTTGAAATCAATTAGAACAAATAAATGGAAGTATATTCAAGCACCTAAACCAGAATTATATGATCTGAAGAATGATTCTCAAGAGATGAATAACTTGTTTAATAAGAACAATAAAATTGCTTTTGAGTTAAGTGAACAATTAGAAAAATTGGAGAAAAGAATGTCTTCTGGACAGAAACCAACAGTAAAAGAATTAACCCAAGAAGATAAAGAGAAATTAATAGCTTTGGGCTATATATCAGGAGAAATACCCACAGAGACTGGGTCAAAATCTCGGCCAGATCCAAAAGACATGATTCATATTCTAGAAAAAATAACCAAAGGTAGAAGAGCAATGTTAGAAGGAAAATTGGAAGAAGCGGAAAAAATACTAAAGGAAGTTATGAAAGAGAATCCAGAAAATCCGATGATTCATCATTCCTTAGGAGAAACATATCAAAAAAGAGGAGAATGGAATAAAGCCATAAAAGAATTCAAAGAAATAATAAGGATAAATCCAAATGAGATAGATTCTTATTTTATGTTGGCTCAGAGTTATTATAAAAATGGAATGATTGAAGAAGCCATAAAAACAAGTAAGACTGCTTTAAATTTGCATTCTGGCCATCTCAAATCATTAATTTTCTTAGCTAATATTTATAAATCCTTAAAAGATATTAAACAATCAATGAATTATTTAGAAAGAGCTATCAAAGTGGACCCATCTAAATTGCAACTGAGATTAGAATATGCCCAAGCTTTGACTTTTTCTGAAGAATATGAAAAAGCAATTAAAGAATATGAATATCTTTTAACCAAAAAGCCTGATGATCCTATGATATATAATAACTTAGGGATAATATATTTCTACTTAGATGATTTTGAAAAAGCTATAAAATATCTTTCTAAAGAGGTTGAACTCCATACTAATGCAAATTCTTATTACCTTTTAGGAATTGCTTGTGGGAATTTAGCAAGATATTTTGAAGCAGTTAATTATTTAGAGAAATACTTAACTCATGCTCCTCTTGAGGATACATCCCGCAGAAGAAAAGCAAAGCAAGCACTTTCGTTTTTTAGGACTAAATTAAAGTAAAATCAGATATGCAACATAAAATCTTATTTTCTCTTGGAGTATGAGCTTTTAGGTTTATTGTCAAGCAAAGCTTAAACTCTAACCTGCCTCGTAGAATGAGCATGCGGTAGATAGGGTTGCATTCTATTAGCTTACTTTTGAAATATAAAAGGTGTAGTAGCAACCACAGTCTGCTGGGCTAAAGTATCAGTAAAAGTTACTTTAAACTGATAGGGTCCTGGCTGAAGATTTTCTAACTCAAATTGGAATAATAGTTCATATAAATTTGGTTCTGGCTGGGAGGGCTTTTTCACTAAACCAATTTTCTCTATGGTTGTGGGATTTCCTTGAGCATCAATAACCTCAAATTTCATATCAACCTGGGGTATCTTAGCTGTTGGGTGTAATTGTAAATTATACACCCTTAAATAAACCTGAGTTGGAATTGAGCTTTTTATTACTGGAATTATCCCAGGAATAAATTGCTGATTGTCGATGGTAAAAGGATAGGCCACAGGTAGACCTTCACCTTGTTTTCTTCCTGTTGGTTTTTTAGGATCATAACCTCTGCTCAATAGATATTTCATGTCTTTATCAATAAAAATAGGGGAACTTATAGCCAGTTTTTTGTTTTCATAATCTGGAACAGAAATATCCTGGATAATAGAACCAATCTCACCCGTTTCTTTATCCC
>JBHIEE010000075.1:0-14522 GCA_046760445.1 Candidatus Aminicenantia bacterium | reverse complement strand
ATTAGAATTTGCTTGCCCTGTAGCATGCGAAGCATTGGTATAGGGGAATTTATTTGTTATTTGATGCTTGGGATTTGTGATTTTAATTTATTGGAGGTGTGAAAAATGACAGATAAGGAACAAATTATACTTGAGGCAATGAAAAAAGCAGGGAAACCAGTGAGACCCGGAGATGTGGTAAAAATAACCGGTCTTGCCAAGGAAGAGGTCTCTAAGATCATAAGTGATCTGAAAAAGAAAGGAAAGGTATCATCCCCTAAAAGATGCTTTTATGCGCCGATTGAAAAATAAATTTAAGAAGGTGAAAAGAATGAAGTATAATAAGGAACAGACAGGCGTAGAAAAGCTTACAGCACGAGCGATAAAATTAATTGATTTGCTTGATTACCAAGAGGGCTCTGTGGTAAGCCGAACGATAATTAACAAAAAGACAGGGACAGTAACCTTATTTGCCTTTGATGAAGGGCAAGGATTGAGTGAACATACAGCACCATTTGACGCTTTGGTTTATCTTTTTGACGGTGAAGCAGAAATTGTTATCTCTGGTAAAACACTTCGTGTGAAGGAAGGTGAAATGGTTATAATGCCCGCGAACGAGCCTCACGCACTAAGAGCTGTGAAAAAGTTTAAGATGGCTTTGGTAATGATACGCTCTTAAAGAAAAAGTAATGCATGAGAAATTAATCGTTTCAACTAATAAAACACGGGTAACTCGTTTATAAATAGATGATAAAAATAAGGAGGTGAAACTATGAATGATCTGTTTGGCGAAAAAGAAGATAAAAAGGAAGTTCTTAAAGGATTAATAAAGAGGTTGCATGAAGGTGCAAATCCCGAGGAGATAAAAGAAAAATTTAAAGAAGTGATAAAAGGTATCACACCGGCTGAAATAGCCCAGATAGAAGAGGAACTCATAAAAGAAGGTATGCCAAGGGAAGAAGTCCAGAGACTTTGTGATGTTCACCTTGCAGTATTTAGAGAGCCGCTTGAAAAAGAAAAGACTTTGGCGCCTGCAGGACACCCAATCCATATTCTTATGGAAGAGCACAAAATGCTCTTAAAATTTGCTGATGAACTGAGGAATATTACAGAAGAGATAAAAGGGGCAAAAGATTTTGATTCTGTTAGTGAAGAAATGAAACAATTAAGCCATATTGCAGAGCATTTTAAGGACTCAGAAAGTCACTACGTTCGAGAGGAGAATGTTCTTTTTCCTTATCTTGAGAAACACGGAATCACACAACCTCCAGCAATTATGTGGATGGAGCACGATAAGATAAGAGAACTAAAGAAAAATTTTTACAGACTTATTGATACATACAAGAGTATGGCTTTTCAGGATTTTGCAAAACAACTGGAGGATTTGACAATATCCTTGGCTGATATGCTCTCAAGTCATTTTTACAAGGAAAATAACATTCTTTTTCCAACTGCTTTAAAGGTTATAGGAGAAAATGAATGGAAAGATATAAGACATCAATTTGATGAACTTGGCTATTGTTGTTTTACTCCTGAACCTGCAAGAATACCCATTAAAGAAGCGGGGATACCAGTTTCTAAACCTGAAGTAGAAGGCGTGGTTTCTTTTGAAACTGGTACTTTATCAAAAGAGGAGATTGAAGCAATTTTCAACACTCTACCCGTAGATATAACTTTTGTAGATAAAGAAGACACTGTTCGATATTTCAGCCAGTCTAAAGAGAGAATTTTCCCGAGAGCAAAAGCAGTAATTGGTCTAAAAGTCCAACAATGCCACCCTCAAAAGAGTATTCACATCGTTAATCAGATATTGGAAGATTTCAAAAGTGGTCGTAGAGATGTAGCTGAGTTTTGGATTAACTTGAAGGGCAGGTTAATCTATATCCAGTATTTTGCTGTTCACGACAAAAACGGAGATTACTTAGGATGTTTAGAAGTAACCCAGGATATTACAGAAATAAAAAAGATTGGAGGAGAAAAGAGGCTATTATAATGGCAGCATCGTTTAATAGAGCATATCAGGCTCGTTCCGATTTTATCAGGACTTCGGATACGCTCGGAACGTCAGCCAACGTGCCCCAACAAGGGCTAATAAAAAGAGGATAAAATCATAATGATAAGAGAGTCCAAAATTCACCAATTCGACTTGATAATGTCCTTATCCAGCGCTGTGGACCTGGTTAGTCAAGTTGTGGCTAACCATCACAAGCGGACAGCCTACATCGCTTCCAGTATAGCTGCTGAATTGGGATTATCCAAGGAAGAACAAAACGACCTGGTTATAGCCGGAGCATTGCACGATATCGGTGCCATCTCTCTAAAAGAGAGACTTGACACTTTAAATTTTGAGATAGAGGATCCTCATAGACATGCAGAGCTGGGATATCTCCTTATAAAAACATTTGAGCCTTTCTCCAAAATAGCTCTTCTAGTGCGTTCCCATCATGTTCCCTGGAGCGAAGGGAATGGTTCTGAGTTCAGAGGAAAGCCGGTACCGATGGGCAGCCACATCCTGCATCTGGCTGACAGGGTAGATGTACTTATCAACATACAGAAAGAAGTCCTTGGACAGGTCAAAGATATTTACAATAAAATCGAGAACCATGCGGGGAAAATGTTTGTTCCAGAGTTGGTCGAGGCATTCAAGAGTTTAACTACCAAGGAATATTTCTGGTTGGATGCTGTGGCTCCTTCAATAGATCAAATTCTTTCCCGTCAAGTGAGGTTAGCGACCATTGGATTGGATTTGGATGGTCTTCTAAGCCTTGCTAAACTGTTTTCTCAAGTCATCGACTTTAGAAGCCGATTCACTTCCACTCACTCAAGCGGAGTGGCAGTTAGTGCCGAGGTATTAGCCCGACTCGTTGGATTCTCGGAAAGAGAATGTCAACAAATGAAAATTGCGGGTTACCTTCACGACTTAGGCAAACTTGCTGTGCCTGTGGAAATTCTGGAGAAGCCAGGAAAATTAACAGAGGATGAATTTAATGTTGTTCGAAGCCATACCTTTTACACTTACCGTATTCTTGAGCCTATCAGTGCTCTCGATGTTATCAATACCTGGGCATCCTTTCATCATGAACGCCTCGACGGAACAGGTTACCCCTTCCACCATAAAGGCCAGGATCTATCGTTGGGATCCCGAATCATGGCGGTCGCGGATGTGTTCACTGCCATTACAGAAGACCGTCCCTACAGAAAAGGAATGGCCAGTAATAAAGCATTGCAGGTTCTACAAAAGATGGCTGACAATTCGGTATTGGATCCTAATATCGTATCGCTGCTGAGACTTCATTTCGATGAGATTAATTCCCTCCGTATAGCTACTCAGAAGACTTCAGTTGAGGATTATCAGAAATTCATGGAGTCCCTGGATTGATATTTGGGATGAACTATAGAACGACTGGAATTACTGGTGCTACATATCTGCTTATAGCGTGTCTGTGCAAAAGTTTTGCAACATTGCTCATAGTAGTCGAATTGTCGTAGAAACATTTACCCAGTTTTCCTGGATACACTACCCTATTATTTGAAAACACTAATTTCTTAACTTAAATATAAAGATCTTAACTTTTCACTTGACAAAGAGCTTTCCCCTGTAATATACTTAGGACTCCTAAGTAATTTATGCTAGGAGATAAATTATTCTGATGGATAAACCGATGGAATCAGCATTCAATTCATTCAAACAACAGCAAGATATAAACAGCAAAATTGTTGCTGCGCTTGAACGACTCTCACAGGCTTTACGTATTCTACTGTGGAATATTGCGAAGGAAAAGAATTTGAGTCCAATTCAGATTCAGTTTCTCCTCTATTTGAGTAATCATCCAAAAGAACGGCGCAGGGTCAGCAACCTTGCTAAAGAATTTGGTCTTACACAGGCAACAGTAAGCGATACCGTAAAAGCACTTATGGAAAAAGGGCTAATATCCAAAAAGCCTTATCAAAAGGATGGGCGTGTCTCCACTTTAGAGCTTACCTCATCTGGTAAAAGGTTAGTGGTAAAGCTATCAGGTTGGCAAACAGCATTTAAGGAACAGATAAAACAATTTTCCCCTGAGACAAAGGAGACCGTGATAATTTTTTTAATGGAACTTATAACATCACTGCAAAGGGCTGGAATTATTAGCATTGCAAGGATGTGTATTGTTTGCAGTTTTTTCCAGAGAGATGTTCATCCAGGCAGTGAGAGTCCCCATTTTTGCAAGTTAACTAACAGACCAATTGCCAACTCAGAATTAAAGATTGACTGTGATAAGCATAAGCCAATAAAGACTAAGCTGAGAAAATGAGAGAAAAAAAGACCAACGTAGATCAAGCATTTGATGAGAATATACAAAGAGATATTATTGTACTTGCAAGGTTTATTGATATTTACTGCAAGAATAATCATATTGATACAGAAAGGTTTCCAGTCCAAACAAAAGGTAGAACTGGCGAATATGTGAATCCTCTTTCTCTGGAATTGTGTCTGGACTGCAACAGGTTACTCCTCCATGCAGCAAGTAAAAGGATTTTATGCCCATATGATCCTAAACCGAGATGTAAAAAATGTCCTACACGCTGTTATGGTGATGGATACAGGGAAAGAATTAAAGAGGTGATGCGTTTTTCAGGAGCATATTTGCTCAAACGGTGGAGGCTTGATCTGGCAATTAAGTATTTTTTCTAAAAGGAGATTTTAAAGATGAAGGTTCTTAGAAAAATTATCATTATTGATGAGGATAAGTGCGATGGTTGCGGGCTTTGCATTCCATCCTGTCCTGAAGGAGCTTTGCAAATCGTGGATACCCCAAAAGGTCCAAAGGCTCGCCTCGTGAAAGAGAATTTCTGCGATGGACTTGGTGCATGTCTTGGGGAATGTCCACAAGATGCGCTGACCATTGAAGAAAGGGAAGTTGAAAGGTACGACGAAGAAGGTGTAATTGCACATATTAAAGAGAAATCACCTGAGCTTTTAGAAAAGCATTTAGCTCATTTGAAAGAGCATGCACAGGAACTTCCTCAATACCATTCACATCAGGGAATACCATCGTGCCCTTCGGCTCAGATGCACCATTGGGAAAAGGAAGGAGAAGAAGTAGAAGAAATAGCAAGAATTAGCTCTGAACTCCGTCAGTGGCCCATACAACTTCATTTGGTTCCCCCATTTGCACCCTATTTTAATAACGCGGATTTAATATTAGTTGCTGATTGTGTTCCTTTTGCCTACGCAAATTTCCATACAGAGTTTTTGAGAGGTAATGCAATAGCTATAGCATGTCCTAAACTTGATAATATTGAGCCTTATGTGGATAATATTCTACAGATAATAAATAAATCAAATATAAAAAGCTTAAAAGTCATTCATATGGAAGTCCCCTGCTGTTATGGCCTTGTTCATATTGTCAAAGAAGCATTAGACCAGAGTGGGAAAAATATTCCTTTTGAGGCTGTTATGATAGGAATAAAAGGAGAAATATTGTCAAGAGAAAAGGGGTGAAACAAATTCAGTCAAGTGAAATAATGTCTGAAATATTAATATTATCTAAGGGCTTTTAAATGATCCTAATATATAAAAATTCCAAATATCAAATTTCAAATTACAAATAAGTTCCAATGATCAAAATCACAATGACCCAAACAAAATTAGAATTAAAGAAAATTTTTCCTTCCATAATAGAGAAAACCTAATAATTGTTTTGGTCATTTGAATTTAGATATTAGATATTGTTTGTGATTTGGTGCTTGGGATTTGTGATTTTAACTTATGTGGAGGTGAAACTGAAAAATATAGCTTGAAAATCCGGTATGAACCGAATGGTTCATACCACGCATTACAATTGGGTTTTCAAAGCTAAAAAGTCTCTATATAAAAAGGAGGTGTATTATGATGTACAGAGCGATCGTCATTTCTCTGATGAGTTTATTCCTTGCTTTTAGTGCTTCAGCGCAGGAATGTGTGGACTGTCACAAGAAGGTCACTCCTAATATCGTCTCTGACTGGCAACTGAGCAAACACAGCCAGAATGAGGTTGACTGTTCAGTATGCCATGGAGATCAACACAAATCAGCTCAAGATGTAGCAAAAGTCAAAATTCCAACCCCTGAGACCTGCGCTATTTGTCATGAAACACAGGTGAAACAATTCAAAGCTGGAAAACATGCTTATGCCTGGGCTGCAATGAAAGCTATGCCGACTACCCACTGGCAACCTATGGCGCTGATAGAAGGAATGAAGGGCTGTGGCGGATGTCATAAGATTGGATTAAAGACAGAAACGGAAATAAAAGAGTTAAAAAAGAATAGCACAGGGTTTGGATTTGCTTCATGCGATGCGTGCCATACTCGGCATATCTTTTCTGTTCAGGAAGCCAGGCAGCCTCAAGCTTGCCAGACCTGCCATATGGGCTTTGACCATCCACAATGGGAGATGTATTCATCTTCCAAACATGGTGTCAGATATTTGTTGAAGCAGAACAAGACTCTTCCAGAAACTGCTGCTGCACCGACATGTCAAACCTGCCATATGCAAGAAGGCAATCATGCTGTAAAGACTGCCTGGGGATTTCTCGCTGTGCGACTCCCGATGCCGGAAGACAAGCAGTGGGCTGAAGATCGCACCACCATTCTTCAAGGGCTCGGTGTGCTTGATCCTGACGGGAACCCAACTGCCAGACTTGATGTTGTAAAAGCTGCGGATGTTGCCAGACTCACAGAAGAAGATTGGCAGAAAGAACGCGATAAAATGATAAAGACCTGCAATCAATGCCATTCCACTAGTTTTGCAAAAGCGGAATTGGAAAAGGGCGACCAAATGATCAAAGAAACTGATCGTCTAATGGCTAAGGCAATTCGCATTGTTGCTGCTTTATACAAAGATGGCATACTTGAAAAACCAGAGAATTACGCCTATCCATTCCCTGACTTGCTAACATTCCATGATGCACCAACACCTATTGAGCAGAAACTGTTTGTTATGTTTCTCAAACATCGGATGAGAACATTCCAAGGAACATTTCACGCCAACCCTGACTATGCGCTGTGGTATGGCTGGAGTGAAATGCAGCAGGATCTAACAGAGATTAAAACATTGGCTAAAGAGTTACGGAGAACTCACGAAGAAAAGAAAAAGTAAGAACATAGAATCTCGTTAGAACAGCAAATAACAGCGTGTTTGCAGGTTGTGTAGTCTACCCTATTCGCGGTGCCTACTCAAATCTTCACCTTTTCAGTACTCTGCAAATATGTAAAAATATTGAGTGAAACAGCGCTAAAAGGTTTTAAACAGAAAGTTAAATTCTGCTTTTTTCCTCGATTCGTTTGACTGCCGTGCTTATGGCAAAGACAATGAACATAAAAATAGTTAGCTATTAGATGTGACCAGAGAGGCCATATAACAAACTGCTCTCCAAAATTCTATTCTCAATGGATTTGCCATCCAATGAATTTTATATAACTAATATCAAGACTCGATTTTTCTCTTCTACAGGAACCATCATTAAAAATCCTGAAATCTTGTAAGGAAAACTATAAAGATAGTGATATAATGCTTTACCTGGAACGTAGTGATTTTATTGCAGAGGAGGAGTTATATGGGGCATATCAATGTAAAAAAAGTTTACAAGGATCTGCAGAAAAACCTCGATAAGTATCCTGTTGGAGCGCCTGCTGACAGGGTTTTTTATGAAATCCTGAAACATATGTATAGCGAAGAGGAGGCTCAAATAGGAGCCAGAATGCCAATGAATTTTACTCCTGCTAATGCCATTGCAAAGAGAATTAAAATGGACACTAAGAAAGCAGAGCAGATACTTAACAGGATGGCAGACAGAGGACTCGTCTTCGATGTGGAAAGAAATGGAAAGAAGTTCTACATACTTGCACCCACGGTTGTTGGATTTTTTGAATTCACCATGATGAAAATCCGGGATGATATAAATCAAAAGAAAATTGCAGAACTTCTTCATGAATACATGTACGAGAACGATATCTTTGCAAAACAGGCATTCCAGGGAACCGTCCAGATCGGCAGGACGCTTGTACACGAGACCGCCCTTAAGGAAAAAGAGTATACCAAGATTCTCAGTTATGAGAAAGCCTCAGCAGTAATCGAGGAAGCAGCCAAATGGGCAGTCAGTCTGTGTTATTGCAGACACAAACAGCACCATGTGGGGATCGACTGTAAATTCCCAATGGACGTGTGCATGGCATTGAACACTGGTGCGGATTTTGCTATAAGACATGGCTTTGCAAGAGCCATTGATAAGAAAGAGGCTCTTGAAATCTTATCACGTACAAGAGAGCTTGGACTGGCTCATATAGGCGATAACGTCCAGAAGAGGCTGGCATATATATGTTCATGCTGCGGATGCTGCTGCGGACAACTGAAGGCTATAAATTCCATTGGACTGGAGAATGCTGTTGTCACGAGCAATTTCATGGCTTCAATAGAAGAAGAAAAATGTGCAGGCTGTGGAAAATGTGCAAGAAAATGTCCGATTGGAGCAATCTCACTTCAGCAGAGAAAGGGTATCCCAGGGAAATTGATAGCAGTGGTAGATGAAAGAATATGTCTAGGTTGTGCAGTATGCCATGCGATATGCAATAGGAGTGCCCTGAGCATGAAAAGAAGAAAGGAGCGGGTCTTCGTTCCAGGTAGCACCACCGAGAGAATTGTCCATATGGCATTAGAAAGAGGCAAGATACAGCACCTGCTCTTTGATGAAAATGCAGGTATAACCGCAAGGATTCTGAACAGGTTTCTGGGCATTATTGTCAATCTTCCACCAGTAAAAAGAAAACTCGCTGAACAACAACTCAGATCTAAATTTGTAAGTGCAATGATAAATAGCGTTCGAAAATCAAGAAAAAATTGGATGACAGGAATTTAGAAACCATGTTTAACTGAACAAACTAAATCAAAGTTTTTTGAAATATGACAGAAAAAAAATACAAAAAAATGAAAGAAAGGAACAATCTACTCCTCTTCCCTGTATTGAACTGAAGTGGATTTATACACTTGTTCCTATCTTTCCCTAATAACAACTCATTTTATTTCTGGCAGGTGATGTCTATCGGAGAATAAAAATCAGAGATCTATACTTAATTTTTTGGGTAAATAGGAATTTGCTTTTTTTGCTGATCTGATATTTTTTCCTTTTTCCGCCTAATTTTTCCAGCTCAACCCACTTATATACTAATTAAGAAAAATATTGGTTGAAAAATGTATAATTTATTTCCAGAAAAATTGAACAAACCGCCGTTGAACAATTAATTGGATTGAGGTATTATTTTATCAAAGAAAAATAAATGGAAATAAAAGTTAAATGTTATTCAGGCTATAAGGGAAATGAAACTCCAAAAGCGATTATTATTGATGACCAGGAAGAAGAAATAAAGGAAATAATTCGCCGGGAAAGAGTGGAAGACTTAAAGACTGGTGAGAGGGAAGATGTTTTCTGGTGTAAAATGGAAAATAAAATAATTAAATTAGTTAAATCCCGGAAAACCGGACGATGGAGAATAAAATGAGCGAAAAAAACAAAGAATTGGCTTACATTTTTTCTCGGATTGGAGATGCTCTTGAATTAAAGGGTGAATCAGGATTCCGTATTGTTGCTTACCGCAAAGCAGCCCGAGTACTGGAAGATTTAACCGAAGATATTAAGGTTCTGGCAAAAGAAGGTAAACTCAGGGAAATTCCTGGTGTAGGTGAAGGAATCGCCAAAAAAATTGATGAATATCTGAAAACTGGAAAGATGAAAAAATATGAAGAGGCGCTGTCAGGTATTCCTGAAGGCCTGTTAGAACTTTTAGAAATTCAAAATCTTGGAGCAAAAACCATTCATCTTGCTCATAAAGAATTAGGAGTAAAAAATCTTCAGGACTTAAAAAAGGTAATTGAAGATGGATCTTTAGCCAAGCTTTTTGGGATGGGTGAGAAAAAAGTAGAAAATATTAAGAAAGGAATAGAGATTTTTGAACAAGCTCATGAGCGAATCCCTATTTATGAAGCATTAACTATTGTAGAAGATGTAATTGAATATTTGAAAAAGGCACCAGGCATCAGTCAAATTTCCCCAGCAGGTTCTCTGAGAAGAATGAAAGAAACAGTTGGAGACATTGATATTTTGGCTACTGGAAAAAATGGAATAGAAATTATTGAATTTTTCACTCATTATCCCAAGGTAGATCGCATCCTGGCTTCAGGAAAAACAAAAGGCTCAATAATAGTCAGAACAGAGAAGGGAAAGAAACAAGTTGATTTAAGAATTGTTGCTCAGGATTGTTATGGCTCAGCTCTCCAATATTTCACTGGTTCCAAGGCTCACAATATTAAACTGAGGACAATGGCTAAAGATCGAGGATTGAAAATTTCAGAATATGGTGTTTTTCGAGGAGAAGAAAAAATTGCTGGAAAAACAGAAGAAGAAGTCTATCAGATTTTAGACTTACCCTGGATTCCTCCTGAAATCCGAGAAGATCGAGGAGAAGTGGAAGCTGCCTTGAAGAATCAACTTCCTAACCTGGTTGATTATTCAGATATAAAAGGTGATTTACATGTCCATTCTAACTACAGTGATGGACACTCAACAATAGCTGAGATTGCTGAGCATGCTAAATCTCTGGGCTATCAGTATGTTGCTATTTGTGATCATTCCCAGTCAGTTAAATACGCTCATGGTCTAACCGAAGATCGATTGAAAAAACAGATTGAGGAAATTGAGAACCTGAATGAAAAACTCAGGGGAATAAAAATTTTAAAAGGAACTGAAGTCGATATTCTACCCGACGGCAGTCTTGACTTCTCCGATGATTTTTTAAAACAACTTGATTATGCAGTTGCTTCAATTCACATTGGTTTTAAAAAGAATGTAACGGAAAGAATGCTTGCTGCTCTGGAAAATCCTTATGTTGATGTTATCGCTCACCCAACTGGCCGCTTAATTTCTAAGCGAGAAGGTTATGATGTTGATTTAGACAAAGTCTTAGAAGCAGCTAAAAAATACAACAAATTCCTGGAATTAAACGCCTACTATGACCGACTTGACCTAAGTGAACTAAATCTCAAAAGAGCAAAAGAAATGGGAATTAGAATTGCCATAGGCACGGATGCTCATCATATTGGTGGGATGAGAATGATGCGTTTTGGGGTGGAAATTGCTCGCCGTGGCTGGCTGGAAAAAAAGGATGTCTTGAATTGTCTCCCCTATCCTGAATTGAAAAAAGTTCTTACCAAATAATTTTGAAACATTTTTTCCATTTAAAGTGTAGTTTAGTATGAAAAAGAAAAAAAATAGAAAATTGACTGATGAAGAGTTAGTTAGAAAATGTTTAGATGGAGATTTAACAGCATTTGATAAATTAGTGAAACGATATGAACGGCAAATTTATAATCTGATTTTTAGAATAATAGGAGATCTGGGAGAGGCTAAGGACGTGACTCAAGAAGTTTTTTTTCGAGCATTTAAATTCCTTAAAGACTTTAATCCTGAGTTTAAATTTTATAATTGGATCTTTAAAATTGCGACTAATTTATCTATTAATTATATAGAAAGAGAAAAGAAATTTTTACCTTTAGATTCATTAGAAAAAGAAAATTTATCTAATCAGATATCTAAGACAAAATCTCCAGAAGAAGCTTTAAAATCCAAAGAATTAAAAGAATACATTCAACAAATTATTCTTTCTTTGCCAGCTAAATACCGAGTTGTGGTTTTATTAAGACATCTCCAAGATTTGACTTATGAAGAGATAGGTTTTGCTACTGGATTACCTATAGGCACAGTGAAAACTTATTTATTTAGAGCTAAAGAGATTTTGAAAAAAGAGCTTAAAGAAGTTTTTGAAAAATATTATGAAGGTTAATGTATTTATTAATGTAGTGCCGACCTTCAGGTCGGCTAATAAAAGCGAGTTTAAAAACTCGCACTACATTTTAGAAATAATATGGAGAAGAAAATGAAGTGTAAACAAGTTAAAAAACTACTTCATATTTACTTAGATGGTTTTCTCGAAGAAAAGAAAGCCAGAGAAATTAGAAAACATTTAGAAAAATGTGAAAATTGCAAAAGAGAAGTTGAACATCTAAAAAATGTTATTGATTTAATGGAGAGTTATCCAATTCAAGAGCCTTCATCTGAGTTGAGTCTACAAATAAAAAGAAGAGTGCGCCAATATGCTGAAAATATTCAAAACCAGCCTTCTATTTTCAAGAAAAGATGGTTTGAATGGCAAACAGCATTTGCTATTCTTATAAGCCTTATTTTAGTAGGGACATTTATATATTTAAAAGGGAATTTATTAATGGTATATTCTCAGAAGATCTTGGCTTTTTCAACCCAAAATATTTCTTATTTTTCATCTTTAATAAGTGGAATTTTTGTTAAATTTGGAACAACTTTAGGTCAATTTTTTCAAAATTTAATAAAATTCCCTGAAGTTATTCAGTCAGATTTATGGTCTAAGGAGCTTCAAATTTTGCTATACATTGCTCTTCCTTTTATAGTTCTTTTGAATTTATGGTTCTATTTCACATCTCCAAAATTAAATGGAGAGAGTATTAGAAACTCAAAGCAATTTTAACGGAGGATAAAATGAGAAAAATCACTCTATTAACTTCTATTTTTTTCTTTTTAATTTCCTCAGGTTTGGCACAAGAATCTACTTTACCCAAAGCCCAGCAAGAACTTTTCAAAACACTTAGTGGTTTAGGCTTTATTCTAATATTACTTATTGCTCTTGCTTTTCTGTTTTTTGCTCTATTAGGAATGGAAATTCTTATTTTTAGTACTAATCCTAATTTTGCCACTTCAGTTAAGGCTACTCTAACTAAATACCATAGAAGATCTTTTCTCTGGGGATTAGTTAGTCTCACTTTAGTCTTAATTATTGTTCCTCTTTTAGGGCAGCTCGGAAATATCGGAGGGCTTATATCACTCATAGTTTTGGTTTTAGTCATCATACTTATTCTTTTTGGATTGAGTGGAGTTTGCAGCATTACAGGACAAAAAGTCACAGCATTGACTACCAGAAAAAACTATTCGCCGTTAACTGTTCTCATTGTTGGATTTGTAGTCCTTGGTTTGGGAATAATTCTTCCCGGAATAGGCTGGTTTATTCTTCTTCCTTATCTTATGATAATCAGCTTAGGAAGTTTTCTTCAAACTAAGTTAGCAAGAAGACGAAGAGAACACCCTGAGGAAGTTAAAGAGAATCATTCAAAAGTAAAGAGATAAAAAGTTTCAAATTTCGAATTTCAAAAGGTATGGAGTGAAAAATGAAATTCAAAAGAGAAAGTTATATTAAGTTCTTTATTAGCTTAGGAATAATTGGAATTTTTTTGATTAGTGGATATGGTGAATTAGAGAATCCTTCTATCTGGATAAAATATCCTGGGAATCCGGTTATACCTGAGGGTGCATTAAGCGACTGGGATCGATGGAAGTCTGACCCATTTGTTATGAAAGATGGAGATATTTATAAAATGTGGTATGGAACAAACCAAGATGGAACAAAAACGCAAATAGGCTATGCAGAATCTTATGACGGCATAAATTGGGCTCATCACCCAACACCAGTAGTAAGAATAGGCTCAGACGGCGCCTGGGACGATGAGGATATTGAGACACCTACAGTAGTAAAATATAATGGAATATATCATCTCTGGTATTGTGCTCGCGGTGAACCTGAAGGAAGCGAGTGGTCTCCTGAGGCAACTTATAAGATTGGCCACGCTACTTCGTCTGATGGTATCCATTGGAAAAAGGATCCAAATAATCCAGTAGTTCCATTAGGCGAGATGTACATAGACTGGGATTGGGCATGCACTGCTGAACCAACAGTGATTGTGGAAGATGGAACATTCAAGATATGGTATTTGGGCGGCGATGTTTATAATGGTAAATTCCGTCTTAGAGTGGGATACGCAACCTCAAATGATGGATCAAATTGGACAAAGTACCAGGGGAATCCTGTTCTTAGTTCACCAGAAAAAAATAGGGAGCTTGCCACACCATCGGTTCTTCGCTCTGAAAAAGGTTATACGCTTTGGTGCAGTCTCATGGACGAAGAGCATGATTTCTTTCCTAATGGTCCTTTTAGGTATGCTACTTCTTCTGATGGGATCAATTGGACGATGCACCCTGAGTATGTATTAGAGTGTGAACCATCAGTTACTTGGGATCATTCAGGCATATTTGGTCCCACTGTGCTTTTCGATGAAGATGAGAACAAATATAAGATGTGGTACAGTGGTTATGAAACTGATTGGGCAACCTATGTCCATTTTGGCATCGGGTATGCAACAAAAGAAGTTAAAAAGAAGCATTCGAAAGGAAGGAGATAAAAAGTCTCAAATTTCCAATTTCGAATTTCAAAATATATGGAGGCAAAAATGAATAAGAAGTTTCGAAAAACTCAGTTATTAGTTCTCTTTTTAGGGATTTTGTTATTACTCTTTTTAACGGGAACTGCTCAGGCACAGGAAAAATTTAGAAAAAATCAGGTTACTGTTTTTGGTGGATTGAATTATGTTTTGGAATATGGTTCTGAAGACG
>JBHIEE010000074.1:0-14668 GCA_046760445.1 Candidatus Aminicenantia bacterium | reverse complement strand
TATGGTCAAATCTGGTGAACCAGTCTATTTTCCCTTTGACTTTTTTGTCCAGAATATCTTGTTCTAATAGGTGAATGATTTCATCATTTTTTTCATAAATTTCTGTCACATTTATTCCATTTATCGTCCCCTTATCTGAGGGCTGCCCTCCTGATTCAGGATAAAAACAGGTTTGATTTAAGATAAGACCAATCTTGTGATTTATTTTTAACTTATCTGTTACTTCTCCCTCAAATTCAATTTGATAAGGATTATCAAAATATATTCTTTTTGTCATGTCTCATGTTTCAAGCAACAAGTCACATGCCGAATATTAGCTGGAAAGACTCTGAACCTGGACTATTCAATTTCCAACCTGTGACTTGAGACTTGTGGACTTGCGACTTATTCTTCTTCTATTAAATAAGATAAATCACGAGCCTCAAAAACCAGAGCTAAAGATTTTTTGTTTGATCGAGAACGATGAATTGTTCCTTCTTTAATAAGAAATCCTTCTCCTTCTTTAAGAATTACAGGGGGGTTATCTTTAATATCAATGAATATTTCTCCTTTTAAAATTAGAAAAAACTCATCACCATTATGTCGATGAAAAGGATATTGACCATCAATCAGGGCTAAGTTTATTCCATAATTATCGACTGTGGCAATTTGAGTTAGAGTAAAATTTTTACTTATTCTTTGTGCTATCTCATCAATAACTATTTTTTTCATCAACTCCTCCTTTTCAATCGTAAACTGTGAATCGTTGGCTTCAGTTCACAGTTTAGGATTATACGATTCTCGTAAATAATAATACCAAAAAAGCAGTTAAAAATATAGTTAATACCGGCCAAAATAAAATTTTATAGACTTTTCTCTGATCCGCTTTAAAATATTGAATGGTTAAATTCAGACATAAGTGGGTCGGAGAAAGTAAAATTCCGGCAAATCCACTTACATAAGCGAACATAATATATATTAAATCAGGATTTTCCATACCGAAAATTGGTAAAAGTATTGGGAAAGAGACTCCAACATAAGCATGGTTAACTCCGGTTAAAAAACCGATCAGAAATGGTGCACAGAAAAGGAGAATTATAGCTGAGAGACCTTCAGTACCAAATACTTTAAGAATTGAAGTGAATACACCTGAATCAACAAGAATTCTCTTGAACATCATTACAGAAGCCAAGAGAAAGATTATTTTAAAAGACAGGCTTTTAAGAAAGACATCTTTTTTTTCTTTAATATTCGATTTAGAAAAGAGAACTGTTAGTAAAGAAACAATGGCCAGGGATAAAATCATGGGGAATCTTAATAAAAATATTAAAATTAATGCCAAAATTATCGGCCAAAGACTAATCACAAGAATAACAAAACTTTTCACATAGCGCTGGGAAGTACTTTTCTTTTTAATTCTTGGAACTTTAGTAAATAGCAAGATCAAACCAATGACTACGGCTAAAATGGTAAAAGGAAATTGAACAATCATTATCCTGCTCACAGGAATTTTTATAATGGCTGCTGCTAAAATTAATCCAGGATAGAGTGGCCAGAAATATTCCCAGATATGACGAAACCAGTAATTAAAAAATGTTTTTGTTTCTGAAGTCAAATTCATCTTTTGGCTTGATTCATCGATCATTGGGGCAGAAATTAGAGCTCCCCCTAACATTGGGAGGAGTCCGATAATAGCGGCAGGAAGAATCAAGGTCAATCGAGGTTCAGGAATGAGATGATCTAAAGCATTAACCATATTCTTGAAATTTCCGGTATGCTGAAGGAAGTTTCCAAGGTACAGGACTAAAAGAATTATTCCAATCAAATTTAAAGTATTTAAATCAATAAGAGTTGAGTAAATATTTTTGACAATTTGCCGGAAATTCATCCCCAGGAGAAATCCTCCGAGCACTGCTCCTGAGAAAAGAACTAATCCCAAATCAATTTTTAATCTGATAAGGATTAAAATGAAGAGAACAACTAATCCAAGCTTTAGAAGGATGATCATTGATTTTTCATTAATAAATTGAGTTCTTCTCCCATTTGTGCAGATAAGAGGATAATATAGGGAAATGAAAAGTTCAAATGACAAGACTCAAATGACAAATCAAATCCAAATTCCCAATGACAAAATATACGACTTAGAAGAAAAAGCTTTTTGACATTTAGTAATTTGACATTCATTTGGTATTTGGATTTTGAACTTTGGGTTTTTTGAGAACTATGAGAAATTTGAGTTTGATTATTGCCATCAGTATGATACATTATTTACACACTTTGGATAGGAGCCATAAATTAATCACCTAAAATTTTCCTGGTAATTTTAAAATGTCTCTTAGTAATTCTGTTTAAAATCTCTTTTCCTTTATTTTTGACTAACTCACGAGCTAAATTCTCAACTTCCCGAGAAGAACCTTTTAGTAAATTAACTCCAATTTCTTGAGAAAGGGAGTCTATCTTTTTTAAGAATTCAGCTCGAGCTAAAATTGAAGCAGCAGCTACCGCCAAATCTTCTTCTGCTCCTGGCTGTTGATGAATATATATATTTTTTCCTTTTCTCATAAGAGCATTTAAAACGTAATTTTTGTCGCCAAATTGATCAGTGATTGCATAGCTACATTCAACTCTTTCTAAGATGTTTTCTATTACTCGGGCATGAGCCCAGGCTAAAATTCGATTAAGATTTTTTAATTTTTCATAGAGTTGATTGTATCTCTCAGGACCAATTAAGACAATAGAGTTAATAAATTTTTCTTTTATTGTTCGGGCTAATTCTATAATTCGCCTATCAGAGATTTTTTTGCTGTCCCTTGTCCCAATTTCTTCTAGTCTTTTTTCATCTTGACTGTTTCTAACATAAACTCCCGCCACAACTAAAGGACCAAAGTAATCACCTTTTCCTGATTCATCTGTTCCTATCCAGCCATTGGTTCGATTAGATTCCCTGCGAGTTTCTGGCTGGAATAATTTTTTCATTTTATAAAAAGGGTTCAAGGATTCGAGTAAAGCAACCCTAAAAAAGTCGCCGTGCTTTAATATTTCTTTACTTGAATCCTCGACCCCTTGAATCCTTGAACCCTATTTGAGTAAATTTCTTTCCTTGGCTGTTTTAATTAATTCATCTCTAAATTTTGGATGAGCAATATTTATTAGAGCCTCAGTTCTCTCTACTAAGTTCTTGCCATGTAAATAAGCAATTCCATATTCAGTTACTACATATTGAACATCAGCTCTCGTGGTAACTACTCCGGCTCCTTGCTTTAAAAAAGGGACAATTCGAGAGATCATTTCGTTTTTGGTGGTGGAGGGAAGAGCAATAATTGCTTTCCCATTTTTAGAATGAGCTGCCCCGCGGATAAAGTCAACTTGCCCCCCGAAACCGCTGTAGATATAAGTTCCAATTGAATCAGAACAGACTTGACCAGTAATATCAACCTCAATAGCTGAGTTTATAGCTACCATGTTATCATTCTGGGAGATGATAAATGGATGATTGGTGTAATTCACTGGGTGAGCTTCAAACAAAGGATTGTTATCAACAAAATCATATAATTTCGATGAGCCCAAAATAAAAGTAATAACTGCTTTATATGGGTGAAAATTTTTTTTAGCTCCAGTAATTATCCCTTGTTCAATTGCCTCCATTATCCCATCGGAAACCATTTCTGTATGGATACCTAACTCTTTTCTATTTTTTAAAGCAGATAAAACAGCATCTGGAATGCCGCCAATGCCTAATTGAAGAGTAGAGCCATCTTCTATTAAATCAGCAATGTAATGTCCAATCTTTCTTTCTACCTCAGTGAAAGGTTTTTTTTTCAACTGAGGTAATTCCTCTGAAACTTCGACTAATTTTTCAATTCGAGAAAAATGAATAAAAGAATCTCCTAAAACTCGAGGCATTTTTTCATTTACCTGAGCAATTACTATTTTGGCAGTCTCGACTGCTGGTTTAGAAGCTAATACTTCTACACCTAAGCTCATAAAGCCGTGTTCATCTGGGGGAGAAACCTGGACAATAACGACATCTAAAGGAATCTGCCTGGAATAAAATAAATTAGGAATTTGGAAAAGAAAAATAGGAACATAATCAGCTCTTCCTTGATTGACCGCTTCCCGGTCAGCTGGCCCTACAAAAAGGGAATTATGGCGAAAATGTCCTTCCATTCCAGGTTTAGAGAAAGGGTCTTCCCCTAAGAGAAGGACATGAACTAATTTGACATTGTCTAATTCATCTTTTCTATTGGCCAGAGCATTTAATAAAATATATGGTGTCGCTGCATTTCCGCTGAGGTAGACATAATCATTGCTCTTTACAAGAGAAACAACTTCTTCTGGAGTAACTATTTTTTTCTTATATTCATCTACCCAACTCATTTCTTCTTCCGTTTAGCAGAAATCACTAATTTTTCTTTTCCCTTTTATTTTCTCATTTTTCTTCTTAAATATCTATCAATTGATTCAGCTGCTCTTCTGCCATCTCCCATAGCTAAGATAACGGTTGCTCCTCCTCTGACAATATCTCCTCCAGCATATACGCCTTCCATACTGGTTTCCATAGTTTCCCAGTTAACTTCGATATTTCCCCATTTTCCAACTTTAATCTGTGGAGTAGTATTAGGAATAAGAGGATTAGGACTCTGGCCAATGGCGACCACCACTAAGTCCACTTCCGTAATAAATTCTGACCCCTGAATTGGAATGGGTCTCCGTCGTCCAGAAGCATCAGGTTCTCCAAGTTCCATCCTAATACATTCCATTGCTTTAAGTTTATTATTTTTATCTCCTATATATCTAATAGGGGCAGTGAGAAAATGGAATTCAATTCCTTCCTCTTCAGCATGTTTAATTTCTTCCACGCGGGCAGGCATTTCTACTTTTGACCGACGATAAATGATGGCGGCCATCTCAGCGCCTAATCTTTTGGCTGTTCGAACAGCATCCATAGCCACATTGCCTCCTCCAATAACTGCTGCCCTTTTTCCTTTATAAACTGGAGTATCATAGATAGGGAATTGATAGGCTTTCATTAAATTGACTCTGGTTAAATACTCATTTGCAGAATACACACCAATTAAATTTTCCCCTTCAATTCTCATAAAATTAGGTAACCCAGCTCCACTTCCAATAAAGAATGCCTCATAGCCATTTTCTTTTAAATCTTCAATCGTGGCAGTCATTCCCACGACAATATCAGTTACAATTTCCACTCCCATATTCTTTAAATAATTTATTTCTGCTTCAAGAATATGTTTGGGTAATCGAAATTCAGGAATGCCATAAACTAAAACTCCTCCTGCCTTATGTAGAGCTTCAAAAATAGTTATTTGATGGCCTTTTTTAGCCAGCTCACCAGCTACGGTTAAACCTGCAGGTCCAGCTCCTATAACTGCTACTTTTTTACCAGTGGGAGGAGGTATTTCTGGGATAGATACCTTTCCGTTTTCTCTTTCATAATCGGCAACGAATCTTTCTAAATTACCAATGGCCACTGGAACTCCAGTCGCTTTCTTTAAGTTACATAGCATTTCACATTGAACTTCTTGAGGACAAACCCTTCCGCAAATAGCCGGAAGAGAATTTGCTTCCTTTAATTTCTTAGCACCGGCAATAAAATCACCTTTCTCAATGAGTTTAATAAAACTGGGGATGTCTATTCTTACTGGGCAACCAACCACACACTGAGGATTGGCGCAATCGAGACACCTTTGGGCTTCTCTGACGGCCATTTCTTCAGTTAATCCCAAATTAACCTCTTTAAATCCGATAATTCTAAGGGAAGGTTCTCTTTCCGGCATCTTCTGCCGGGCAGTTTTCATTCTTTCTTTGGCCAGTATAGCTTTTCTAAGGTCTTTTCTCCACTCCTTTTGATATTCCGTTTTTAATTTTTCTTTTAGTTGATCTGATATTCCTTTTTCTTCCATTTCAGTTACCCGAAGTTTTTAAATTTTAGGGATATACTTGATTTTCCCACTGACAGAGAGAGCGATTTTCATCTTCAAAATAAAATTTTCTTCGATCAAATAGCTCCTTCCAGTCCACTTGATGGCCATCAAAATCAGGGCCATCAACACAAGCGAACTTTGTCTTGCCTTCAATGGTTACCCGGCAGGCGCCACACATTCCTGTTCCGTCAACCATAATTGGGTTAAGGCTGACCATTGTTTTTATCTGATACGGTTCAGTTACCTGACTACAACTGAACATAAGATAAGTGCATCCAATAACTATTACCCGGTCTATTTTCTTCTTTTCCTCGATTAACTCTTTAAGTTTTTCAGGAGCATAACCATTAAAACTATAAGACCCGTCTCGAGCAGCAACAAATAGCTCGTCACTTACCCCTCTTAATTTGTTCTCCCAGTAGAGTAGATATTTACTCCTGACATCTATTAAAGAGATGACCCTGTTTCCCGCCTTTTTGAGATTCTTAGTTAGGGGATAAATAGCACCAATACCATAACAACCGCCCACGCAGACCACAGTTCCAAATTTTTCAATCTGGGAGGGCTTTCCCAAGGGACCGACATAGGTGGAGACAGAGTCTTCGGCCTTGAGTTGAGCCAATTTGTGAGTGGAAGTGCCTACTATTAAAAAGACTGAAGTTACTGAACCTTCTTCCACATCCCAGTCTGCAATGGAAAGAGGGATTCTTTCTCCTTTTTCGTCAGGCATAATAATTACAAATTGACCTGGTTTACATTTTTGAGCAACATTTGGAGCATGAATCTTTAATAAATGAATATTTGGCACCAGTTTTTCTCTCTGAATTATTTTAAACATTTTTTCCTCTTATTATCTTAACCGCCAATAATTTTGATTCTGGTGTTTTGGATACAGGGTCTAAAGGAATACTGGAAATCTTTAAAAGAGAGTTTGCTGAGGAAGAAGACATCATAAAGGCCGTTTTCTGGGGTAAAGTACCATTAAGTTCTGCCTTAGCTTTAGTTTCTCCGAATTGAGAGATTATTTTAACTATTTCTCCTTGAGATATACCCAAAGAATGAGCATCCTCGGGATTAAGCTCAACTACTCCTTCATCTCGGATTAATCTCATTCCTTTTATCTCTTTAGTCAAGGAAAAGCCACGGTATTCATCAAGATTGTTCTTGAGAACAAGAAGAAAAGGATAATTCCTGGTAGTTAATTTTGAAGGAGAGGAATAATTCACTGAAAATAGTGTCTTTTTCTTTTTTTGAGGTAATTGCACAAAAAAGGTTTTTCCTTTTTTCAGTTGAGAATAGAAGATTTCCTGATAGCCTGGAATTAATCTTTTAATCTCATCCATAATTTTGGCTGGAGAAGTGAAGTTAAATCCCTCAATACCCATTCTTTTCCCAATTTGAGTTAAAATCCACCAATCGGGTTTAGAGTTTCCTAAAGGTTTAATTATTTCTCTAAGTAATTGGATTCTTCCTTCAGTATTGGTGAAAGTTCCTTCAGTTTCTGCCCAACTTGAGGAGGGTAAAATAACATCAGCCAACTCGCAAATTTCGGTAAAGAATGGGTTCTGCACAATAAAAAATTCTAAATTTGATTTTTCAAACCATGGAATATCTCCGATAATATATAAAGCTTTAATTTGACCTTTCTCACAGGCCTGAATAATTTCAGGTAAAGTTAATCCAGGATTATGAGGTAAGGAATGTTTCCATCCTTTCTCAAGTTTTTCTCTACTTTTGGAGTCGTTAACTTTTTTATATACACGAAAAAAAATCGGTAACAGGCCAAAATCACATTCCCCACGAGCCTTACTTTCCGGCCAGAGAGGGATTAGTTTTGCCTGACTGAGGAGGGCTAAATTAGTCAAGATTTGGACATTTGCTGCCCCATTTCTGGACTGAGTAATTCCTGTACCATAAATAATTGTTGCTGGTTGAGGATCAATTAACAGATCAACAATTTCTGATATTTTTTCCACGGAAAGGCCGGTTGTATCTTCTATTGTTTTGAAATCAATATCTTTTAAATAATCCTTAAAATGACCAATTCCTTCCAGTTCTAATTTTTCAAGATCAATTAGGTTTTTCTCAAGAATTAGTTTGGCCATTCCAACAAAAAGTAAGTGGTCGGTTCCAGGTTTAATCTGGAACCAAGAATAAGGTAATAGTCCAAATTTAATCCTTCGGAAATCTATGACAGTCAGTTTTGCTCCTTTTCCCACAGCTCTTTTAATGCTTAGGCCCACAACAGGATGAGAATAGCTGATGTCTGAGCCGATTAATAGAATATTCCCTGAATGTTCAATTTCTTTCAGAGAGTAATTAAAGGAAAGGGAATTTTCATTTAATCCAGAGATAACTGCTGCTTGGCTGAGTCTAATTAAATTATCAACATTATTAGTTTTCATTGCTACCCGAACAAACTTTTGAGTAAGATAATAGTCTTCATTAGTTCCTTGGGTAGAAGAAATTAAAGCGAATTGATCTCCTTTGAACTTGGCTAACTGTTCAGCGATAAAATCAAGTGCTTCTTCCCAAATAACCTCTTCTAACTGGCCGTTTTTTCTAATCATCGGATTGAGAATTCTTTTTGAACTGTAAATCATCTCTCTCAGAGTAAACCTTCCTCTGACACAAACCTGACCATGATTGACCTGTCCATTAATGCCAGGAAAAGCGCTAATCACTTTTTCTCTTTTCACCTCAAGAATCAACTGGCAACCTACTCCACAATAGGGGCAGATAGTAGCAGCGGTTTCATCTGGAATTCCTTCCCATTTTCTTCCTCTATCAGCTAATGCTCCGGTGGGACAAACATCCACACATGCGCCACAGAATTGACAACCTGATTCTAAGTGAGGACGGTTAAAAGCAGTACCAACTATTGCTTTAGGTCCTCGATAGGCAAAGGTAAGAGTTCCTGCACCTCTTGTTTCCCGACACACTCTGACACATCGGCCGCAAAGAATACATAAATTATAATCCCGGTCAAAAAAGGGATCAGTTCTTTCTATTGGGAAGTTACGATAAACAGAAGGTAAATTAATTTTATCAATTCCAATATATTTCACAATTTCCTGGAGTTCACACTTATTGTTATTTGGACAGAATTCACATCCGGTAATTTGATCTACCTTTCGAATGGTTGATTTATATTCATCACAGTTTTCCTTATGCTGACAGATTAAGCAGGCATTTGGATGTTCGGTCAGAATTAACTCGAGTATTTGACGACGAAGGTCTTGAAGTTCCGGAGAAGTGGTTTGGATTTTCATTCCTTCGCTGACTGGTGTGGTGCAGGAAATAGGAAATCCTTTCATTCCTTCGATTTCAACTATACATAATCGACAACCACCAAAAGGAGTTAAACTCAGGTGGTAACAAAGGGTGGGAATATATATATTTGCTTCCTGAGCAGCTTCTAAAACAGTTTTTCCCTCTCTGGTAAAGATTTCTTTGCCATCAATAGTAAGTTTTATCTTCTTCTTCACCTAAACTTCCCCTTGAGATTTTTGCTTTCCTTGGATGACTTTTAATTGTTTTTTTCCTGAAAGTTTAATCACTGCGCTTACTTTTGGAGGACAAACATCGAGACACATTCCACATTTAATGCATTTTTCCTGGTCAATAACATGCACTTTCTTTCTTTCTCCAGAGATTGCTTCGGATGGACAGTTTTTAAGACAGAGTAAGCAACCGACACATTTATCAGGAAGAATGTAATAAGAGATTAGTTCTTTGCACACCAGAGCAGGGCATCTCTTTTCATTAATGTGAGCCTCGTATTCTTTCCTGAAGTAGCGAAGAGTGGTTAACACAGGATTAGGCGCTGTCTGACCAAGTCCGCATAGAGAGCCAAGTTTAACAGTTTGAGCTAATTTTTCTAACTGGTTAATATCTTCTGGTCCGCCTTTCCCCTCGATTATTCGATTTAAAATCTCAACCATTTGTTTTGTCCCTACCCGGCAGGGAACGCATTTTCCGCAGGATTCATGTTGAGTGAAATTAAGGAAATATCGAGCAACATCGACCATGCAGGTATCTTCATCCATAACAATCATCCCACCAGAACCCATCATTGAACCCGCTTCAGTTAAGCTCTCAAAATCTATTGGCAAGTCAAGTAATTCCTCAGGAATACATCCTCCTGATGGTCCTCCAGTTTGAACAGCCTTAAAGTTTTTCCCTCCAGGAATTCCTCCACCAATCTCGAAAATAATTTCTCTTAAAGTCATTCCCATAGGAACTTCGACCAATCCAGTATTATTTATTTTCCCTACGAGGGAAAATATTTTGGTTCCTTTACTCTTTTCCGTTCCTATTTGGGAATACCAGTCAGCTCCTTTAGAAATTATTAATGGGACATTTGCCCAAGTCTCAACATTATTAATATTTGTCGGTTTTCCCCATAATCCTTTTTCTGCGGGATAAGGCGGTCTTGAAATCGGGAAAGCTCTTCTTCCCTCAATAGAAGCAATGAGAGCTGTTTCCTCTCCAGAGACGAAAGCTCCTGCTCCTTGAACAATGTTTACCTCGAAATTAAAACCCGAATTGAGTATATTTTCTCCCAGAAAGCTCTGCCTTCGAGCTTGAGCAAGAGCAATAGAAATGTTTTTTACGGCTAAGGGATATTCTTTTCGTACATATATATATCCCTGGTCAGTACCAATTGCATAAGCCCCAATAATCATTCCTTCCAGTACACTATGAGGATTTCCTTCCAGTAAACTTCGATCCATATAAGCTCCTGGGTCTCCTTCATCGCAGTTACAGATGATATATTTTTTATTTCCTTTAACTTTTCGACAGATTTCCCATTTCAATCCAGTAAGAAATCCTGCTCCTCCTCTGCCTCTCAAGCCCGAAAGCTTTACTTCAGCAATGACTTGTTCAGGTTTCATCTGAGTAAGAACTTTAGCAAGAGCCTTATAGCCACCTAAGGCCAAATAGTCCTCAATATTAGTAGGGTTAATTAATCCATTGTTTCCAAAAATGAGGCGTCTTTGTTTTTTATAGAAAGGAACTTCCCTTTCAAAGACAATTTTCTTATTAGTGAGGGGATCAACATAGAGAAGCCGGTCAATTATTTTTTGATTAATAATTGTCTCAGTTATTACTTCTTCAGCATCTTGAGAATTGATTCTTTGGTAAAAAATTCCTTCTGGCTGAATTACAACAATTGGACCTCTTTCACAAAAGCCATGGCAACCAGTTGTTTTAATTTCTACTCTATTTTTTAAGTTTCTTTGGTCAATTACATTCTGAAATGCCTCAACTACTTTCCGACAATTGTATGCCTGACACCCTGTTCCAGTACATATAGTAATAAGTTTTTTGTCATTTCTTTGCTGGTCAATAATTTTCTCTCTTTTAATCTCTACTTCTTCAGGACAGGTAATTTTCTTTTTCATGCTTCTTTTTTCCCTTCTGACTCTCTATATTTTTCAATTAATTGATTTACCTTTTGAGATGACATTTGACCATGATATTGATCATCCACAATAACAATTGGTCCTAAGGCACAAGCACCAACGCAATTAACTGTTTCCAGAGTAAAAAGTTTGTCCTTAGTTGTTTCTTCTACTTTAATATTAAGTTTTCTTTCAATTTCCTCTAAAATTCGAGGAGCACCTCTTACATGACAGGCTGTGCCCGAGCAAACTGTAATGAGATGCTTTCCTGGTGGAGTAAGTCGAAAAGATTCGTAAAAAGTAGCTACTCCAAAAATTTCATTTTCAGAAATGTTTAATAAGTTTGATATTTGTTTGATTGACTCCGGAGAAAGATAACCGAATTTATCCTGAAAGGCATGAAGAATTGAGATTAATTCTTTTCTTTTTCCTTTATATTTCCTAAGGACTTCAGCTTCTAACTCTGCCATTAGTTTTCTTTTCCATTTTAATTTTAAACAGACTAAAAATTATATCTAAACTTCATTAGATGTCAAGAAAAGATCGAATAATTGACAATAAAAATTTAGCTTTTTATAATTGGTTCATCCGAGAATATTTAAAGATGGGCAAGAATGATAGATTTTCTGAATTTTAGACAACTTAACTTGAAATATACCAAGATCTTATATCTTAAAAATACATACAGCAAGAGTTTTCAAATGATCCTAACAAAGAAAGGATATATAATAAAAATTCCAAATAACAAATCCCAAATTACAAAAACCGTAAATCGTAAAGAGTAAGGAGTAAAGTGATAAATGGCACCTTACGATTTAACCATACACTTCACAGACAAAGTTTATATTTGATATTTGATGTTTGGAATTTGTAATTTTAACTTATGTGGAGGTGAAGCCTAAAAATAGGATATGAGAATCTTTACCAGTATTAGGTTTTTAAACTTGAAAAAACTTATAGTGACGAGGAGGTAAGTTGGTGAAATGAAAGCAAGGGTTCATATTTATGTTTCCGGGCGGGTTCAGGGAGTGTTTTTTCGAGACCATACCCGAACTTGGGCAAAATCTCTGGATTTAACCGGCTGGGTGATGAATTTAAGTGACGGCCGAGTAGAAGTCATCGCTGAGGGAGAAAAAGAGAACATAGAAAAATTGATTAAGAAATTAAAAGAAGGACCTCCTTCGGCTCGGGTAGATGAAGTGGATGTTAAGAGGGAGGAGTATCGAGGTGAATTCGGTGATTTTCAGATTAGATGGGGATGGTAGAATTTATTAATTTTATCGCGACTCTTCTCCAATTTGTACGGATAAGAGGATAATATAGAGATTGTTACTGTGATAAAATCATTGAAGGAAAGAAACACTAAGCACTAAATTCTAAATACTAAACAATCTCAAATGACTGAAATTCAAAATTCAAAATAACAGCTCAGAAAAGAAATAACATTCTTAGAAAGAAAAAATAAGTTTAGAACATTTGGACTTGGAATTTTGGATTTGTTTAGGATTTCGAATTTAGGATTTAGAATTTTTCTCACAAGTAATTGGTATTGGGATTTAATTATTGCCTTAGAAATAAATTACCCACAAATTTGAGCGGGAGCTTTTATTGCTGATTCTTAATAAATGGATTTTCTGAGATAAATTTCAAATAGCTGGAATTCTCTCTGGATTGTTCCCTGGTATTTATATTTTTTTCTTAAATAATCTTTAAATTTTGAGTAATCTTTCAAATTTTTTAAATGATGGGCTGAGCCCCCAATATCAACTAAAATTATTTTTACCTGATAAGAATCACACTGGTCAATAATATCTTGGGAAATTATTTGACCACTTTTAGTCATTGCCAGGGAGACATCATTCAATTGAGGAGGACAGGGCCTTTTAGAGTAAAAATTTATTCCTGCATAATCAGAAAAGAGATAATCATCAGGTTGAGAATGTTTCTGAATATATCTGACTAAATTTCGAGTTCCCTGATCATATTTCAATATTCTTTTTAAATTAAAAGTGGGCGCTAAGCTAATAATTAATAAGATGATTATTAGAGGCAAGGAAAAACGGAATATTTTTCTGTGTTCAGAAATAATTTTTAAGCTATCACTGAAGAATACCGTTAAGCCAATTAGTGTAAAAGCGAAGTAGCGGACATAAAAATCCATCGGTATAAAAGCTAAAATAAAGAAAGGAAAAATCAGACAGAACATTAGAATTTTATTTTTATCTTTTTTAATAAATCCATAAGTTAGACTAATTAAAGCAATCGGAATAACACCGTAGTTATGATTGCCGATAAATTTTCCGATTCTTTCAAAGAAATTAATGATAATAAGGAATAGATTAAAAGCTATTTTTTGTTTACTAAGGTGGAAGCCAAGGGTACCGTAATAAATAGAGGGAATAAATATTGACATTATGGAATAAAAAGCACCAAAAGAAATAAAAAAACCTAAAAAAGAATAGATAGCTTTTAAAAGAATATTTTTAAGATGTTCTTTCTGGAGAACTAAGCTGAACAGCAGAAATAAGTAATATCCGGGGAGAAGTAAAATGCCTGATAGTTTTGAAAGAGCTGAAAATCCACAAAAAAACCCAAATAAAAAAAGATATAAAATCTTTCGCCTATTTTTAGATTCGATTTCTGCTTTCAAAACACAATAAGTTGCAATCCCTCCAAAAAATATCATGAAGCAGTCAGGCATAAATGTTTTGCCCAGAAGATTTATATTTTTGGTAAAAATAAAGATTACTCCACTCATAAGGGAGAGAAATTTATTTAAGTGGAAGATTTTTCTTGAAATTAAATAAATAAAAAAAGCTGTGATTAAAAAAAGTAAGTAACAGATACCTCGAGCTAAACTGACTGAAGGAGTGAATAGTTTAAAAAGAAATCCAGTCAAATAAAAGCTTAGAGGAGTTTGAGAAAGAAAAAAATCTTGATAGGGAATCTCCCCAAGACTGATTCGCCATGCAGAATAAAGATAAACTCCTTCATCATCATTTATCAGCCATCCATCTAAATTGACAAATCCGACAAGAAAAGCAGAAAGTGAAAACAGGAATAATAAGAAATAAAAAATAATATTGAATTTTGTTTTTTTTGTTTCTTTATCAAATTTGGGCATTCTCATTAACCCCAACTTTCACTCAGAATAATCAATTTTACCCGGAGAGTAAAGAATTTTTTGATAATTTATTTTGTCAACAATAGTTGCTATTTTAGTAAATTTTTCTCCTTAAAGATAAAAATCCATTAAAAATAAAAAAATCAGAAAAAAAGACTGTTGCGTAAAAATCATTTGTGAACATTTTGTAAAAATCATTTATGGACATCGTT
>JBHIEE010000073.1:0-14800 GCA_046760445.1 Candidatus Aminicenantia bacterium | reverse complement strand
AAATAAATTCCCCTATACCAATGCTTCGCATGCTACAGGGCAAGCAAATTCTAATGACCCCTTCGGCCCGAGAGCTCACTTCGTGCCGAGCCACAGTGCGAGGCAGGACGAGGGCAAATGACCAAAACAATTATTATACTTATCAAAAAATCCAAAGTCCAAAATCCCTGCCTGCTGGCAGGCAGGCAAATGTCAAATGAATGTCAAATGACTAAATCTCAAATCTAAGAAGTGTAAATCGCAAGGTGTTGTTTATCTCTTTACTACTTACTCTTCACGATTTAATGTTTTTGTAATTTGGAATTTTTATTATATATCTTCTTTTTGTTAGGATTATTTGAAAACCCTTTTTTCAGAATGTAGAGTTTTAAATTGGGGAGCCTAAATCAATCTTTTTTCTTAACTCTTGCCGTCCGAGAAGAGCTAGATCGAGAAGATGAACTACGGGTATAACTTCTTGAAGTTACCCTGGAAGACCCAGATGATCTATAACTCGATTTTCTATAACTCTTACTTGAGGAACTTCTTTGGGGCTTGGTATATGATTTTTTACTGGAAAAGTGATTCAGGATGTCATTAAGAAAGGAACGAGATTTAGATGAAGAAACTTTTCTTTCTCCTTCACTTCTTGAGGTCGATTCTGAGTAACGATAAATTCGATAGCGATCAGAGTAGCTCTTTCTTCCTGAAGAGTAATCTGACGACGATTTTATTTTTCTACTTGATTCTCCTTGAGGTTTAAAATATCTCGAGGAAGGATAACTATAATCAGACCTATCTTTCTTTAATATTTTTCTCTCCTGAGATGTCTTACTCTTTGAGGTGCTTTTACTCGAAGAAGATTCAAACTTTTTAAATCTGGTAGTAATCCTCCCCTTTGAGGATGAATACTTCTCTGGAGAAGTAAAACTTCTGCTTCTCTCTGAAGTGGTTTTTTGCAATTTTCTTAATTCCATCCTTTCATTATCTTTCTTTAAAAGTACTTTCTTTCCACTTAGTTGATGGGAAACAATTTTACTACCAACAGGTCTAACTGGTGGTTGCGTTTTTGAAATTGATATTTTGCTTAAACTTGTGATTTTAGTCATTTCTTTCTGGCTTAAAGCCGCTTTTGAAACATTTCTCGCTCGAAGTTGATTCTTATGAATAAATACTGTGGCTCTGGAATTCACTGGGACAGAATTATAATAACCTCTAACATAACAATAATTATTGGTAATTACTACTGGATAACCATAATAGCTTAATGGACCCCAGCCAATATAGTCGATTCCCCAATACCAGTAAACCCAAGCAGGCCCCCATACAGTAGTTGGAATCCAATACCAACCAAAAACTGGACTCCAATGCCACCGTCCATAATGATAAGTCACCCAACCCCAAGGTTCATATGGCACCCAGGTCCAACCGCATAGAGGTAACCAGATCCATCTTCCATAGTAAAATGGTCTCCAACCATAACTTATGCTTACCGGAATCCAAACATATCCATAGGGAGACTGGTAAACCCATCGTCCATAATTATTCAATTCCCGTTCATACTCGCCTATTTCCTCAGGAAGATAAGTTCTTGATACCCGGCGATTAATTTCTGAGTCTCGATATCTATTCCATTCATCAAAATCATCTCTCAAATAAGCGGAAAAATATGTTGGGCGAGAAGTAAAACGGCCATTAACTAATTCTACAGTCTGTTCACTTTTAACTAAAATTGAACCTTCATCTCCAACTGCTTCTACTAACCCATCCAAAACATAAAGTTCTGTTTCTCCAATATCTCTGACATCTATACGATATAATCCTTCCTCCAACACATAAAAATCAGCATCTGGAGTCTTAATTTCGAGACTTTTCTCTCTTTCTAAAAAATTTACCCTTAAATAAATATTTCCAGCCCAAAGGCGAAAAGCAATAAAATCATAGCCCCTTCGAGGTAGATTGAGAAAATCAACTTTAGTATTATAATCTAAACGGAGATAATTCCTTTTCCCAAGATAAATTTCAGCCTGACCATTTGTCGTTCCTAATCTATCGCCTTCAGAAATAGGCATATTGACCACTCCTTCCTCATATCCTAAGTCAGCTGCTCTCTGAAGATAAACATCTCCTTTAACATAGCTCAAGCGAGCAAATGTATAATGGTTATAACTCGAATAATTCTCTTGATAACCTAACAGGGAAAAAGGTAGAAGAAAGACAATCAACGTTCCCATTAATAAATTTATCTTTTTCATTTCTTCCTCCTTTCCACTTATTCTTTATGCAAGTATTATGCCAAATTCAGTCCTCTTCTTTACTGGTTATTCTATCTTTATGTTGTCCTATTTTGAGGACAGATGAAAGTTTTAGAGACAATAAATAAAAATTAAAAATCAAATATCAAAAGTTAAAATGACAAATTAAAATTCAAAAATTTATTTATGTAGTCTTTATTTTACATATACAATTAATTTTTAATATATTTCTTTTTGATTTTTGGTCTGTCATTTTTACCTTTGATTTTTGCATTTTGATTTATCTCTTTGTTAGGATCATTTGAAAATTCACTTTTTGAAATGCTCGTATCCTTTTACTTTTAAAGGAATTTCCTCGCCTTTTTGATTAACTATGGTCAGTTGATTTTTTCGGTCAGTAATATACCCAATGAAATTCACTTTTTTCTTTAAATTCGCAACTTCTTTCATTTTTGTAGGTGAGACAGTGAAAAGAAGTTGATAATCTTCTCCTCCATGAAGAGCTAAATCATACCGTTCAACAACTCTAATCGATTCTGAAAGGAATTTTTTTGAGAAAGGAATTTTATCTTGGTAAATTCTTGCTCCTACACCGCTTTCCTGACAAATATGGAATAAATCCGTAGACAAACCGTCACTTATATCTATCATTGAAGAAGCAATTTGCTTTTGACTGAGTTCTTGCCCCAATTCAATTTGAGCAATCGGATTTAAAAAAGCTTTAAGATACGAATCCTTTTTTCTATCTTGCCCGAGTCTAATACCCTTCTTAAGAAGAGAAAGTCCATAACTTGCCTCACCTAAATATCCTGAAACGAAAATTAAATCTCCAGGTTTAGCACCTTTTCTTCTAATTATTCTCTCCCCTTCTCCTAATAAGGAAACAGAAATAAAAATTTTACTCAACGAAGATGAAATATCACCTCCAACTAAAGCCACTCTATATTTTCGGCAGACTGTTTTAAACCCTGTAAAGAACTCATTTATCCAATTTGAAGTGACCTTGGAAGGTAAAGCTAAACCAAGTAAAACAAACTTAGGTTCACCCCCTACTGCGGCAATGTCACTTAAGTTAACAGCTAAGCATTTCCTTCCCAGATAATTACTTGGATGAAAAGAAAATTTAAAGTGAACATCTTCCACTAATATATCTTTAGTTAAAATTATATTTCTATTTTGAAATCTAACAATAGCGGCATCATCCCCAATTCCTAAGACTACTCCAAGGTTTGAACTTAGAAATCTCTCTCTAATTTTAGAAATTAACTCAATCTCTCCCAAATCAGAAATTTTCATTGAGCGATTTGAGCGACTCGAGCCTCCTTTTGTTTAACTGATGGTAATAGTGCTTCTCTAAAGACTTCTTTTATTTCTTGAACAAAAACAAAAGTCATATCACGTTTTAAATTCTTAGGAATATCTACTAAATCCTTTTTATTCTCAGCTGGGAGAATTACTTTCTTAACCCCAGCTCTTCGTGCAGCTAATACTTTCTCTTTTATTCCTCCCACTGGCAATATATTTCCTCTCAAAGTTATCTCACCTGTCATAGCGATATCTTTTCTTACTGGGCGATCAGTAAATACAGAAATTAAAGCAGCAGCAATGGTTATTCCAGCTGAAGGTCCATCTTTAGGAATTGCTCCTTCTGGGATATGGACATGGAAGTCATAATTAGAGAAAAATTGTTCTTTTATTCCAAATTCTTCGGCGTGTGAGCGAGCATAACTCAAAGCAGCTTGAGCTGATTCCTTCATAACATCCCCTAAGGAACCAGTTAAAGTCAATCTTCCTTTACCTTTCATTTTGGTTGCTTCTACATATAAAATTTCTCCTCCAGTGGCTGTCCAAGCTACACCAGTAACTACTCCAATTTGATCCTTTTGAAGAACTTGATCTTTAAAGACTTTTGGTGGACCTAAAAATTTCTCAACATTTCGAGCGGTGATTCTGGTTAACTTTTTTTCTCCCTCAGCAATATTCCGAGCTACTTTGCGACAAATAGAGGCAATTTCTCTCTCTAAATTTCTTACTCCTGCTTCCCGAGTATAAAGAGAGATTATCTTCTTAATTGCTCCTGGAGTGAAAGAAATCCATTTTTTACTCAAGGCATTTTCTTTTATCTGTTTGGGTATCAGATGCCTTATTGCAATCTGTAATTTTTCTTCCTCTGTGTAGCCCGGGAGACGGATTATTTCCATTCTGTCTCTAAAAGCAGGATGGATTGGGTCTAATAAATTAGCAGTAGTAATAAACATTACCTTGGATAAATCAAAAGGAACGCCCAAATAATGATCTCGGAAAGAATAGTTCTGCTCAGGGTCTAAAACTTCTAAAAGAGCAGCTGAGGGATCCCCTCTGAAATCAGCTCCAATTTTATCTACTTCATCCATCATAAAAATAGGGTTATTAGAACCAGCTCGTCTAATTCCTTGAATTATTCTTCCTGGTAAAGCTCCGACATAAGTTCTTCGGTGTCCTCTAATTTCAGCTTCATCTCTCACTCCTCCAAGCGAAATACGAACGAATTTTCTTCCTAAGGCTCGAGCAATTGACCGCCCTAACGAAGTCTTCCCTACTCCTGGAGGGCCGACAAAACAAAGAATAGGTCCTTTAATTTTTTTCGATAATTTTCTTACCCCTAAATATTCAATAATTCTCTCTTTAACCTTTTCTAAGCCATAATGATCTTCATCTAATATTTCCTTAGCTAACTTTAAATTTAAGTTATCCTTAGTACTTTTTGACCAAGGTAAACTAAACATCCAGTCCAAATAATTCCGGACAACAGTTGTCTCAGCTGATTCAGGATGCATTTGGGTAAGTCGATTAATCTGCTTTTCCAATTCTTCTTTTACTTCTTCAGGAACTTTCATTTTAGACAGTTTTTCTCGATAGTTATTAATTTCATCTTGGAGCTCACTTCCTTCGCCTAACTCCTTCTGAATTGCTTTTAATTGTTGCCGCAAGAAGAACTGTCTTTGAATCTTATCCATCTCCCCTTTTGCCTGACTACTGATTTTGTATTGAATATCCAAAAGCTCTAATTCTTTAGTTAGAAATTCATAAACTTTCTTTAATCTTCCTATCGGATCTGCAGTTTCCAAAATAGCTTGGGCCTCCTCTACTTTTAAATCCAGATTGGCTGCTACCAAATCAGCCAGTCTTCCAGGATTATCTACATTAGCAGCTATAATCAGCACTTCAGGAGAAATAGATTTCCCTAAGGAGGCTGCTTTTTCTAATCCAGATCGAACATTCCTGATTAATGCTTCTACTTCAATTGATTCCCTCTCTAATTCTTTTTCGCCAATCATTTTTAATTTAGCTAAGTAATACGGTTTATCTTCTTCTAATTCTAAAACTTCGGCTCGACTCAATCCTTGAACTAAAATTCTCATTCTTCCATCAGGAAGCTTTAACATCCGCATAATTAGAGCCACTGTTCCAATTCGGTACACATCTTCCCTCTTAGGTTCTTCTTTCTCCATATCTTTTTGAGTAAGCAATAAAATTATTCGATGACTAGACAAAGACTCATCAATTGCTTTTTTCGATTTTTCTCTGCCAACAAATAATGGAACCACCATATAGGGAAAGACAACAATATCTCTTAATAATAAAACAGGAAGACTATCTGGTATCTTTATCTTCTCTTCTAATTCCTGCTCGATTTTTTTCTCGTCTTTATTCTTATTATTCTCTACCATTTTTGCCTCCTTATTGACCTTTTTTTAATCCAGTTTCTCCTCCAAAAATCACTCGACTATAATCTCAACCTCTTTCTCTTTCCCTCCTACTAATTTATCTAACTTAATAGTTAAAACTCCATTATTAAGGAACGCTTTAGCTTTCTTAGGATTGACCTCGTAAGGAAGAGACAATACTCGATGAAATTTTCCATATTCTCTTTCTAATCTTAAAAATCTCATATTACTTGTTCTAGCTGGCTCTCTTTTTGTTCCTTTAATTTCTAATCTGTCTCCTGAAAGAAATATCTTTATATCTCTCTTGGCTACTCCAGGAAGTTCTACTTTAACTAGAACTTCATTTTCCCTCTCACAAATATCAACAAAAGGAACCCATCCTTCCTCAAGAAAGAAATGCTTTTCATTTTTAGAGAATATATCCTCAAAGATTTTGTTAATTTCTTGTTCAATTTTTAATATTTCGGAATGATAACTGGATTTTTTAGCCATTTTGTCCCCCTCTATTTTTCTTTTAATAAATTTTCTAATTCTTTCTTAAATTCAATTACATCCTTGAATTCCCGATAGACAGAAGCAAATCTGACATAAGCCACTTTATCCAACTCTTTAAGTTTTTTCATTAAAACCTGGCCAATTTCTGAAGTAGAAATTTCTTTTTCCGGCTTTTCTTGGAGAATAAATTCAACTTCGTCAGCGATTTTCTCCAAAGTTTTTACCGGCACTGGTCTTTTTTCACACGCTTTTAGTAATCCATGGAGAAGTTTATTTCGATCAAACAGTTCCCTTCGACCATCTTTCTTGATCACCATATATGGGATTTCCTCAATTCTCTCATAAGTAGTAAATCTTTTACCACAATCAAGACATTTCCTTCTCCTTCTTATTGTTAAACCATCTTTACTCTCTCGAGAATCAATCACTCGATTTTCTAAACACTCACAATAAGGACATTTCATACACTAATCTCCCTTTCTAATTTTCTAATCTGAGCAAAAGAAATTCCTTCTTTCCATAAAATTATAGCTCCCATTACTATAGTACTTATATATATTATAGCATGTAAGGCAATTGTTGCACCAACAGCTAAATTAGTATCCACTCCATAGAGGGAAATCAATCCCATTTTACTAAGAGCATGAAAACCACCCACCATTCCAGGGGTGGGAATTGAAGCTCCAACCATAGTTAAAATAAGATAAGGAACAATCAAAGGGAAAGGAAAATATATTCCGAAACTATATAATACCAACCAAGAAAAAAATCCAATAAATACCCATTGAACCAAGGAAAAAAAAAGGTAGAGAATTAAATGAGGAGGAGAGTGAAAAAAATTCAACCCTTCAAGAAAATTTTTTGAAATGTGAATAGCTTTTTGAGAAATCTTGGGAAAAGGTTTAAGGAAAAAAGAAATAACTGAAATCGCCTTGCTCTGGAAAAAAAAGAGAAAAATAATGATTGAAATAAGAGCTAATCCAATACTCAAAGCAATGAGGCTAATATACGAAAGATGGGATAAAGCCTGTTCTCTTTCCTGAAAATAGGAATGATAAAATGGTTTTAGAAGCCAGAAAAAACCAAAAAGAAAAAGAACAGTTAATAAATCAAATATCCTCTCAACCACTACTGTGCCAAAAGAAAAACTTCGACTGATATTTTCTTTCTGTCCAAGATAAACTGGACGAACAATCTCTCCAGCTCTTAAAGGTAAAAGGTAACTAACCATAAAACCAATTACATTAGCTGAAAATAAGTTACTGAATTTAATATTCTTTTTTCGACTGACAAAAAGATATCTCCATTTCGCTGCTCTCGTTACATAGTGAAAAGGAGTCAAAATAATGATTAAAAGAAGATATCTCTTGTCAAAATTTCCCAAGTAAAAAAGTACTTCTTTCCAATCAACGCTTTTGAAAAAAATATAAAGAAAAATAGTTGTTAATATCAACACTAAACTGATTTTTAACCAGAACTTTTTCATACGGGTTATGTTAACACCTTATTAAAATAGTGTCAATCAACCCTTTTTCAAGTAAAAATTTCCTTTGACAAGAAAGAGAATTCAAGTTTAAAATTTTATCTTTAAAGGAACAAGGAGAATTAAAAATGGCTAAGAAACAGAAATTTATATTAATATTTATTCTATTATTCTTCTACTTTTTCCAGAGCCTATTTTTCGCTCAAGAAAAAGAAGAAAAATCAAGCGCAGAACAAATTCTTCTTCAAGCTAGTCATTCTATTTCCCGTGATCAGCTTTTTAATTATGTAGTTGAATTGACCTCTCCAAAATATGGTGGAAGACTCACAGGAACAGAAGAATATAATGCTGTAGCTAAATGGGTAGCTAGCCTTTTCCAAAAATGGGGGCTTATTCCAGGAGGAGATAAAGGCACTTATTTTCAAGCATTTCCCTGTCCCTATACTTTAGTGTTTGAAGGAAATGAAACCTACCTTCATATTCCCTCTGAGACTTCTATTATGAAAAAATACTATCAATATGAAAAAGAATTTATTCCTGGTTCAACTTCTGGTTCAGGAGAAGTAACAGCTGAAGTGATTTATGTGGGCTATGGAATTACTGCTCCTGAACTTAATTATGATGATTATCAAGGAATGGATGCCAAAGGAAAAATAGTCCTTATGGAAAGAGAGGTGCCAATTTCTCCTGATAAAGAGCCAAAAGAATTCTTAAAATGGCGCCCTTATTCTTTTCACCAATATAAACTTCAAAATGCTTATGCTCATGGAGCAGTTGGAATGCTTTATAATTATGGACCTATTGCTAATCCAAACAATGCCTATATTGAAGATTTTATCTACACTCATGTAGGAAAAACAGTAGTTGAAGATCTTTTTGCGGGAACTGGTCGAAATCATGAAAAGACTGTTAATAAAATTATAAAAACTAGAAAACCCCAATCATTTCCAATAGGAAAGATTTTTACTATCAAAAACATTACCGAGTATCACCCAGAAGGGATAGGCTATAATGTGATTGGCTATATAGAAGGAAAAGATCCTGAATTAAAAGAAGAAGTGATTATTATAGGTGCCCATCTTGATCATGTAGGACGGTGTCCTAAAATTATACCAGGAGCAAATGATAATGCCTCAGGAGTAGCTGTTCTTCTTGGAATAGTTGAAGCGATGACTAAATGTTCTATAAAACCTAAGCGATCCATAATGTTTATTTGTTTTGGAGCTGAAGAACAAGGAGTAGTTGGTTCAAAATTTTATTTAGAACATCCTACTTTTCCCTTAGAGAAAACAGTTGGATTTATTAATATGGATGGAGTAGGCTGTGGAGACGAACTAAGAGCTTTAGCAGCCAAGAATTCCCCTGGAATGTGGAATTTTCTTCAGGAAGCAAATGAAAAATATATTCACCGAATTGTAAAAACTCCTTATTTTTCTAATATTGCTCGACCTCGCCTTGATGCAGCTCGTTTTATGTGGAAAGGAATACCAACTATTTCCTTCTCAGCATTTGGTGCTCGTTCCTATTATCATATTACCAAAGATACTGCTGAGACTATCACTCCAGAAATTATGGAAGATTTAGCCAAACTTATTTTTTTAGGAATAATGAATATGATTAATCAGGATAAACTTGATTTTCGAAAAAAATAGAATAATCATTAAGCATTCTTCGTATTCTCGAGAAAAGGAAAAAGTCTTTGATTTTATAAGGGAGTTAGTTTATAATGGAAATTCAAATTTTTTCCACAAAGTAAGAAGTAACGATGAAGAGAAACAAATTAATTATCGTCAACCTGTTTATTCTTGCTTTTGTCCTATGTGGTCAAGCTGAAAAGACCTTTGCTCCTGCTCCAGATTTTACTCTTCCTGATATTACTGGGAAAAAAATATCCTTATCTGACTATCAAGGAAAAATAATTATCTTAGATTTCTGGGCAACCTGGTGTCCTCCATGCCGAATAGAAATTCCTGCTTTTATTGAACTTTATAATAAATACAAACAACAGGGTTTAGTGATTATTGGTATTTCACTTGACCGGGAAGGGACAAAAGTATTGATTCCTTTTATTAAAAAATATGGAATAAACTATCCGATTCTTCTTGGGAATAAGGAAGTAGTAAAAGCTTATGGAGGAATTAGAGGTATTCCTACTACTTTTATCATCGACCAGAGAGGAAAAATCAGGAACAAACATATTGGAGTTCCTCCTAATTTTAAAGAAGTTTTTAAAAACGAATTTTTATCTCTAAAAGAAGAATCTTAATATGGGCGGGTCAGAAAATATTTCATTTCTGGTGGCATTCAGTGCTGGTTTCCTTTCATTTCTTTCACCTTGTGTTCTTCCTTTAATACCTTCTTATCTGGCATTTATTAGTGGAGTTTCTATTGAAGAACTCACTCAAGAGGAAAGTTTAAAATCAGCTAGAAAAAAAGTTGTTCTTAATTCTCTGACGTTTGTCTTAGGTTTCTCCACAATATTTATTATCTTAGGAGCTTCAGCAACCCTTATCGGGAATTTATTTCTTCAGCACAAACGAATCCTCGAAATTGGAGGTGGAATAATTGTTATCCTTTTAGGTGCCCATTTTTCAGGGCTCATAAAAATAAAATTTTTGGAAAAAGAAAGGACTATCCACTTCGATAGAAAACCTTTAGGCTATTTAGGTTCCTTTTTAGTCGGAGTGGCTTTTGCTGCTGGCTGGACTCCTTGCATTGGTCCTATTTTAGCTACTATTTTAACCTTAGCAGCATCTGCGCAGAATATATCTAAAGGAATAATTATGTTATCTTTTTATTCTTTAGGATTAGGCCTTCCCTTCTTTATTTCAGGGATAATACTTCATAAATTTTTTGAATATTTCAAAAATTTCAGAAAATATTTTAAATTAGTTACTTTAATTGGTGGGATATTTCTAATTATTATTGGAATATTACTTCTAACTGGCTCTTTTACCTTACTTACTGCCTACTTAGCTAAGTACGGGCTGTAAACTGAAAAACAGAGAATAGCTTCCAGCTTCCAGTCACCATCTCATCACTACTGCAGCCCAAGTGAATCCTGCTCCAAAAGAATCCATCAGAATAATATCTCCTTTTTTGAGTTTGCCGGCTCTGTTTAATTCATCAAGGGCAATAGGAATTGTGGCTGCTGAAACATTACCATATTTATGAATATTTATGTAGGTCTTTTCCATAGGAATATGAAGTCTTTGACAGGTTGCCTCAATAATTCTTATGTTGGCTTGATGAGGAATAAATATATCTATATCTTTGCCTTTTAAACCAGCTTTTCTGAGAGACTCAATTGCTGCCTTACCCATTTTTTTCACGGCATGTTTAAAAACTTCATTCCCCTTCATATAAAGATAATGAAGCTTCTTGTCTACTGTCTCATGACTGGCTGGCATTCTTGTTCCTCCAGCTGGCTGAATAAGTAAATCTCCTAAGTTGCCGTCAGCTCCCCAGTAGTAGGAAAGAATTCCTGAATCATCATTACTTTCTTCTAAAATAGCTGCTCCTGCTCCATCTCCAAAAAGAACACAAGTATTTCGGTCTTCCCAATTAGTTATTTTAGTCAGCATCTCAGCTCCGACTACCAGGATTCGTGTATTAACTCTATTCAGGATGAAATTTTGAGCTATGATAAGACCATATAAAAAACCAGGACAAGCAGCAGAAATATCAAAGACTGGAATATCTTTCAAACCAAGTTCTTTCTGAACCCAGCAAGCAGTAGAAGGAAATGGAGTATCTGGAGTAACTGTCGCCACTAAAATTAAATCAATATCTTTTGCCTCTAAATGAGCATTTTCTAATGCTTTTTGGCTTGCTTGAACAACCATATCTGAAGTGGCTTGCTCTGGAGAAGCGATTCTCCTCTCTTTAATTCCAGTTCGAGTAATAATCCACTCGTCAGAAGTATCAACCATTTTCTCTAAGTCAAAATTAGTCAGAACCTTATCTGGAACATAAAATCCAGTCCCAACAATTTTTACTTTCCGCATCTTTTTCTAATTTAATAGGCTTTTTTATAGCATATTAAATTTTTATTTGCAAATTATTTTGAAATTTTATAAAAGAATAAAAGAGAATTTAACTTTAATGGTAAGAAAAAATCTATTAGTAGTTATTATTGTTTCATTAATTCTTAAAAACACTCTTTGGTCTCAAGGTATCACCGGGCAGTATGAAGATGAAGCTCCTCTCAGAACTTGGAATATTGCAGGAGTATATAATGCTCGAAGCTCTGGTATGGGAGAAACAACTTTTGCTATGGCTGAGGATCCTTCGGTAACGCTATTTAATCCTGCTCTTTTGTCTTATCTAAATAAGTTTTCCCTTTCTATAAATTTAATATTTAATACTGCTGAATTTTTTAAATATTCTTTTGTGAATACTGGAGGAGTGACTTATCCTAAAAACTCAATGGCGGGTTCCTATGCCTTCGATTTTATAGGAAGTGCAATTGTTCTCAGAAAATGGACTTTTTCTTTAAGTTTTTCAGAATTAGAAAGTTATATAAGACCTGGAGTAGACTTCAAATATAAATATCAAGAAGAAACATACCGGAGAATAACGGCTGCCTTTGATGGAAAATTAAATAATATAAATTTTTCGCTTTCCCGTAGAGTAGGAAACAATTTTTCTATAGGGATAGGAATAAATTATGTTTTTGGAAATATAGAAAAAAACTTTAAGGATGATTATTATTCCTATCAGGTAATCACCGCTGATGAAAAAAAACAAAAATTCAAGGGATATTATTTCAATGCTGGAATTTCATTCAGTCTAAGTCGAAAATTCAAACTATCTACTTTTCTGAGAACTCCCTATATTAGGAAATCAACCAGTGAAGCTCTTCTAAGATATTTCTCGAAAACAACCAATACAGAGGTTAAGATAAAAAGTAATGCTCAGGATGAATATAAACAGCCTTTAATCTTAGGCTTAGGCACTTACTATAAACTGACCGAAAATTTATTAATTGCTTCAGATATTTTGTTTTTTAATTGGTCTCAATATAAAGTAGAATATTTTGATGAAATAAGAAAAAGAGATTTTAAAAACACAATAAAATTTGGAATGGGAGTTGAATATCTTTATTCAATAAAAACTAAATGGAGATATAAGCTAATAATACCATTAAGAATAGGCTATATATATGATCCTCAACCAATGAAAAATCCAAACTCTTATTATAATTACTTCACCTTAGGAAACGGAATCCATTATGGAAAATACTTTTCAGATATTAGTTTGATGATCGGTCAAGAAACGGGCTCTGGAAATTCATTACATACTTTAAAAGTTAATTTAACAGTAGGCTATAAATTATAAAGTGGAGATCAAAATGCGAAAGATTATAATACTAATTCTCTTGGGTTTAACTCCTCTCTGGTTAATTGCCCAAAGTCCTGAGGATTTTACAATAATTACTCTTGATACAAGAGAACCAAAAACAGTTGAAATATTATCTAAGGGTAATCTTGATGTATTAATGGAAAAAGAAAATAAACTTTATGTGCTGATTGAGAAATCAAAATTAGAAAAATTTTACACAAAAGGGATAAGATATGAATTTGCTCAGAATGAGTTAATGGAACTCACGTCCTCCGGAGGATTAAATGGAGCGTATCACTCCTATCAAGAACTGGAAAGGGATTTATTTGCTTTAGAACAATCCTACCCTTATTTGGCTAAAGTGTTTGATATAGGTGATTCCCTAGAAGGGAGAAATATATATGCCATTAAAATCAGTGATAATGTAGAATATGACGAAGATGAAGCAGAAATTTTCTTTGTCGGCTGTCATCATGCTCGGGAATGGATCTCAGTTGAAGTGCCTTATTTATTAGCTAAATATCTAGTTACACACTACCACCAAAACTCAAGTATTCAAAATATGGTAGATAACAGTGAAATTTGGATTGTTCCTCTTTTAAACCCTGATGGTTTAGAATACTCTATTACTACTTTTCGCTATTGGCGAAAAAATAGAAGGTATAATGGAGATGGCACTTATGGTGTGGACTTGAATAGAAATTATGAATATATGTGGGGCTATGATGATATAGGTTCAAGTCCTTATCCCTACTCTCAAACTTATCGAGGTCTTTTCCCCTTTTCCGAACCTGAGACTCAAGCAATAAAAAATCTTTTTACTCAAAAGCATTTTAAAGCATCTATAAGTTACCATAGTTATTCACAGGTAATTCTCTATCCCTGGGGATATATTAATCAACCTTCCCCTTGGGACAATTTACTGAAAGAACTCTCCCAAGAAATGGCTGAATTAATTAAGCAAGTTCATGGAAATATTTATACTCCAGGACAAGGGGCAGGAATTTTATATACCTCAAATGGAGAGACCACTGATTGGATATTAGGAGTATATAACATTCCAGTCTTCACTATAGAATTACCCCCAGTAGATTTTATCAGTGGTGGATTCTTTAATTCAGAAAAAGATATCATCCCCATTTTTGAAGAAAATCTTTTAGCTGCTTTATTTTTAATTGACTGGGCAATAGAGAATTATCAGTTTTGAATTATGAGTTAAAAATAAAAGTGAAAATTTAAAAATTTCTTTTTTTTATCTTGCTTTTTGAGAAAAATAAAATTAAATTTATTAATAAGAGAAAGAAGGAGGAAAAAAATGTTTGTTAGTTTTTTAAAATTAGGACTGATATCTCTTTTTGAACCCGTTTATTCCTCCCTATCTACTATAGCTCTCCCCTACTGGATCTTTTGGATGTTACTAAGTATTATTCTTCTACTAATCATTCTTATAATTCTTAGTAATAAAACCTTAAGGAAAAAAATTGACTTTTTTTTCTCTGCCCTAAGAAGAAAAATTAAAAAAATTAAATTAAAATCAA
>JBHIEE010000072.1:0-14807 GCA_046760445.1 Candidatus Aminicenantia bacterium | reverse complement strand
ACCTTACGATTTACGCTTTACACTTCACGGTTTTGACATTTAGTTATTTGACATTCATTTGGTATTTGGATTTTGGGCTTTGGATCCCGAGTACTCGGGACTATGAGAAATTGGGATTTAATTATTGTTAGAGGGATACAGTAGTCACACATTTTGGATAGGAGCCTAATTTTATATTATTTACTTCAAAAAAACGGTCGCCAGCCTCATCTATGTTGACCTAAACAATTTTTTCTGATAAATATTGGTCAATGAAAAAAGAAATAACTGACTTATTTGAAATAATTGATCGCTTCACCAATAAAAAAATTGCTGTGTGGGGAGATTATGTTCTGGATGAATATGTTTACACCTTTTCATCCCGACTTTCTCGAGAAGCACCAGTTTTAATTCTAAAATATCAAAATAAAACCTACTCTCTTGGTGGAGCTGGCAATTCTGTTAAAAATATCAAAAGTTTAGGAGGCTCACCTCTCCCAATAGGTGTGATTGGTCAAGATGTTTCAGGGGAAAAAAATTTAGAATTATTAACTGAGGCAGGAATTGACACTAATTATTTAATCCAAACCAATCATTATTCAACCCCAACTAAAACAAGAATTTTAGCTGGAGGAGAACATACCCGGAAACAACAAGTTTTACGAATTGACAAAGAGGAAAAATTAGGAGACGAGGAAAAAATTAAAAGTGAAATTTTATCTAATCTGATAAAAAATATAGAAAAAATTGATGCTTTACTTATTTCTGATTATAATTATTACACGGTTAAAGAAGATATTTACTATAAAATTTTGCCTCGACTGAAAAAATTAGCCAAACCAATTACCTTAGATTCCCGATTTAGAATTTTGAATTTCAAGGAAGTGACCATTGCCACTCCTAATGAGCCAGAAGTTAATCATGCTTTAAAAATCGAAATTAATGATAATCCAAAACTTTTAGAGCAAGCTGGAGTAACAATTCTTGAAAAAATTGCTTCTCCTGCCCTGTTAATTACCAGAGGATATAAAGGAATGACTCTCTTTGAAAAAGGTAAAAAACCTTTTTACATTCCAATTTATGGTTCTGACGAAATAATCGATGTTACTGGTGCTGGAGATACAGTAATTAGCACCTTCACTTTAGCACTGGCAAGTGGAGCTTCATTCAAACAAGCAGCTCTTTTATCAAATTATGCGGGAAGTATAGTAGTTATGAAAAAAGGGGCGGCCAGTTTAACCCAAAAAGAGCTAAAAGAAATATTAGCTAAAGATATTAAAAATTGAATAAGGTTTATTCTTTACTCGAATTAAAAAAAATTATTAATCAAGAAAAAATAAAAGGGAAGAAAATTGTTTTAGCTAATGGATGTTTTGATCTAATTCATGTTGGGCATATCAGATATCTTAAAGAGTCCAAAAAAAAGGGAGATATTTTAATAGTAGCGATTAACAATGATACTTCTGTCAGAAAGTTAAAAGGCAAAGGCAGACCGTTAATGAAAGAAGAGGAACGAGCAGAAATTGTCTCTTCTTTCTCATTTGTGGATTATGTCACCATTTTCCCAGAAATTAATGTAGAAAAAATATTACTTACTTTGAAACCAGATATTCATGCCAAAGGTTCTGATTACACCCCTCAAACAGTTCCCGAAAAGGATGTAGTTAAAGAGTATGGAGGAAAAATCGAAATCACTGGTGGACCAAAAATTAAGTCTACTTCAGAAGTAATAGAAATGATTATTAATAAAACTAAAAATGAAAAATAGCTTTTTAATAATAAAACTTAGCTCCTTAGGAGACATAATACATACATTACCTGCTTTTTCTCTCCTTCGTAAAAAATTTCCGCAATCTAAAATCTCCTGGGTAGTAGACCAAAAGGGGAAAGAAATATTAAAATTAGTCCCAAACCTGAGTGAAATAATTACCATTGACAGCTTCCGATGGAGAAAGAATCTATTTTCCTTAACTACCTGGAAAGAAATTGCCTATTTTCGAAATAATATAAAAACCAAGTTCTCAGTGGCAATTGACTTTCAGGGATTACTCAAATCTGGAATAATAGCTTTTCTTTCAAGGGCTAAAAAAAGGATTGGATTTAACAAAAAAAATTTAAAAGAATCTATCGCCTCTATTTTTTATACCCAGTGTTTAAAAGAAATTCCAGAAAACACCCATATAATTAAGAAAAACTTAAAACTTTTATCTCTTCTTGGTTTAGAAGAAGAAATTTTTGAATTTCCTTTAAAATTGACATCTGAAATATATTTTCAAGTAGAAGAAAAATTAACTCAAATCGATTACAATCCTCCTAAAAAGTTAGTCTTAATCAACATTGGTGGAGGATGGGAAACCAAAAGATGGGAGATAGAAAAATTTATTGTTCTGGCTAAAAAAATTAACGCCCAGGGTTACTTTCCTGTTTTTTTATGGGGAACAGAATCTGAAAGAAAATTAGCTCTTCAAGCAAGTAAAGAAGCTGAAATTCCATTTCTCCCTTTCCTAACTATTTCAGAAGTTATTGCCCTGACTAAAAAAGCATCTTTAATGATAAGTGGTGATACTTTTCCACTTCACATTGCAACAGCTCTCTCCACTCCAGTGGTGGGCATTTATGGACCAACTGACCCTGAAAGAAATGGTCCCTTCCATCCTTGGGACAAAGTTGCAGTTCATCCTCTTCCTTGTAGCTTTTGTTTTAAAAGAAAATGCTCTTCAATTGAATGCTTAACAAAAATTTCTGTCGATCAAGTACTCAATCTAACATTTCAAGCATTAAGAGAAAATGTTTCCTGAAAAAATCAGAAAAAAGATTTATCGGTTAAGAGTGCCAACTGGATTTTTGGGTGCTATTTTAATTTTAATAGTTGCCCGGCCCAGTTTATTAACTATTATAGTGGGGGCAATAATTTCTCTTTTTGGATTTTCTCTTCGTGCCTGGGCTTCAGGACATATCGAGAAAGAAAAAAACTTAACCATCTCTGGTCCTTACCAATTTACCAGAAATCCTTTATATTTAGGAAATTTTATTTTAGGAATCAGCCTTTCCATCAGTTCTAATTCCTGGTTAGGAATTCTCATTTTTTTGATTTATTTTGTTACATTCTATCCAGTAGCAATTGCCAGAGAAGTAGAAAAAATGAAGCAACTCTTCCCTGAAGAATATAAAAAATACCAGTCAAAAGTGCCAACCTTTTTCCCAAATTTAAAAATTTCTCTTGGCTTAGGGAATAAAAAATTTAGCGGGAAACTCTATTTAAAAAATAAGGAATATAGAGCTCTTTTAGGAGGTCTGGTAATCTGGGCAATTTTACTGTTAAAATACTTTCTACTCTCTTAAAATTGATTAAAAATAAAGATTAAAAACTTTGTTTAGAACAATCAGACTCTTCCTGTTGACAAAGGAAATTATCGTGGATATAGTTTTAAGGAAGAAAAATCCAAATGACAAAGCTCAAATGACAAAAGAAAAATCTGAGACTATGAGAATAGGAGATTGGGAGACTAGGAAGGAGTAAGATTAAGCATCTTAATAAATCTCAAAGAATCTCAAGACATTCATTTGGTATTTGAAATTTGGATTTTGCCGAACAAAGTGAGGCATATTTTGTTGGTTTCTAATAAATTAAATTATCTTTTACCAGGAGGGAGAGATGAAGATGAAAGCAGTGGTTAAAGCAAAACCAGGGCCAGGAGCAGAATTAGTAGAAGTAGATGTGCCTAAAATCAGCTCAAAAGAAGTATTAATAAAGGTCAAAGCTACTTCAATCTGTGGTACAGATGTCCATATTTACCAATGGGATGAATGGTCAAATAACCGAATAGGAGCAAAGAACCTCCCCCAAATAATTGGTCATGAAGTAGCTGGTGAAGTAGTGGAAGTTGGTTCAGAAGTAACGAGAATCAAGGTTGGCGATTATGTTTCAGCTGAAACCCATATTTATGACCCTTGGGATTTACAGTCTTTATTAGGACAGGCTCATCTTGGAGAAAAAATGAAAATTCTCGGTGTTGACTGTAACGGAACCTTTGCTGATTATCTTGCACTTCCTGAATCAGTCTGTTGGATTAATCACCCTTCAATCCCACCTGAAATTGCTACTCTTCAGGAACCACTAGGCAATGCTACTTACGCAGTCTTGGGCGAAGACAACGATGTAGCCGGTAAATCAATGGTTATAGTAGGAGATGGTCCAATTGGTCTTTTCTCAGTAGGAGTTGCCAAATTATGTGGAGTTACCAATATCTTTTTAATTGGTGAGTGGGGATATAATCTTTCAGTGGGTAAAGAAATGGGAGCTGACCACACTCTATTTGCCAATCGAGATGAAATAGATCGGATTCAATATGTCAAAGATCATACCGGAGAATATGGAGCAGATATCGTCTTAGATATGGCCGGTGCTCCTCAAGCAATTGAAGAAGGTCTAAAAATGCTTCGTCGGGGAGGACGCTTTACTGCCTTCGGGATAACCTCTTCAACAACTATCGATATAGATTATAATGAAGGAATTGTGCTTAAGGGTATTCAGATTTATGGAATTACAGGCAGGAAATTATTCGACACCTGGTATCGAGTCCACAATTTCCTTGCTTCTGGAAGACTCAATATTTATCCTGTTATTTCTCATATGTATCATTTAACTGAATTCAAAAAAGGTTTTGAAGCAATAACAGCCCGACCAAGAAAATCAGCCAAAATAGTCCTTTTTCCAAATGAGCAAGAATTAAAAAAAGCTTCAGAAAGATTAAAAAAGCAAAAACCGTAAGGAGTAAGGAGTAAAGAGTAAAGTGATAGATAAACCTTTTACTTAATTAAATCGCTAAAAAATAACTCCTTACTCTTTACGCCTTACACTTTACTTTAAAGAAGGAGGAAAAAATGTATGGAAAAATAAAAGAACATTTACAAAAAGAAATTCAATCTATAACCAATGCAGGCCTTTATAAAGAAGAAAGAATAATTATCACTCCTCAGTCAGCAGAAATAGAAGTTAAAGGAGGAAAAAAAGTATTGAATTTCTGTGCAAATAATTATCTTGGACTTTCCAGTCATCCAAAAGTGTTAGAATCAGCTCATAAAACTTTAGATGAATGGGGCTATGGCATGAGTTCAGTTCGATTTATTTGCGGCACCCAGGATATTCATAAGATTCTTGAGAGAAAAATTTCTGAATTTCTTCAAACAGATGATACTATCCTCTATGCCGCCTGTTTTGATGCCAATGGAGGAATATTTGAGCCCCTTCTTGGTCCTGAAGATGCAATTATAAGTGACGAACTTAATCATGCTTCCATCATTGACGGTATTCGGTTATGTAAAGCTCAGAGATTTGTCTATAAACACAGCGATATGAATGATCTCGAAGAAAAATTAAAGCAGGCTCAAAAAGCTCGCTTTCGAATGATTGCCACTGATGGAGTCTTCTCTATGGATGGTGATATTGCTAAGTTGGACGAAATCTGTGATCTATCTGAGAAATATGACGCTTTGGTAATGATTGATGACGCCCATGCAACAGGATTTATAGGTGAAACAGGTCGAGGCACACCTGAGTACCGCGGAGTTATAGGGAGAATGGATTTAATTACCAGCACCCTGGGCAAAGCTTTGGGAGGTGCTTCAGGAGGCTTTGCTTCTGGTCGAAAAGAAATAATTGAACTTTACCGACAGCGCTCAAGACCTTACCTTTTCAGTAACACTTTAGCACCAGCGATTGTGGGAGTCTCAATTGCTGTTCTTGATCTCCTGTCGGAAACAACTGAGTTAAGAGATAAGTTGGAAAGAAATACCAAGTATTTCCGAGAAAAAATGGCTGAAGCAGGTTTTGACATTAAACCAGGTATTCACCCGATTGTGCCTATAATGCTCTCTAAATTTGAAAATGATGCCAAACTATCCCAAGATATGTCAAGAGATTTGCTGGAAGAAGGAATTTATGTCATTGGTTTTTATTACCCGGTAGTTCCTAAGGGTCAGTCAAGAATAAGAGTTCAGATTTCAGCCGCCCATGAAAAAGAACACTTAGATCGAGCACTTGAAGCTTTCATTAAAGTAGGAAAGAGATATAAAGTTATACCATAAAAATCAAATATCAAAACTCAAAAATTCAAATGACAAATATAAATCGTAAAGAGTAAGGAGTAAAGGGTAAAGTGATAAATAACACCTTGCGATTTACGCTTTACACTTCACGGTTTTGACATTTAGTCATTTGACATTCATTTGACATTTGGATTTTGAACTTTGGATCCCGAGTACTCGGGACTGTGAGAAATTTGAATTTAATTATTGCCTTAAGGATAGATTACCCACGCAATTTGAACAGAAGCTACAAAAATATTAAAGTTTGTATCAGAATTTTGATAATGGAAGTTTCTTTATTCCAGTCCTAAATCCTTTTTAGTCAGCAAGGATAAAAATTTATACCCTTTTTGTTCAATATTTTCTCTTCCACCTTCCATTCTATCAACAATAACCATAGTAAGAACCACTTTTCCACCTTCTTCTTCTACTGCCTGGCAGGCTTTAAGAATCGAACCACCAGTGGTACAGACATCATCCACAATGGCTACTTTCCAGCCTGACTGAAAAGGGCCTTCAATCATTTTCCGCTCACCGTGTTTTTTGGGTTCTTTTCGAACAATAAAAGCTGGTAAAGGTGACCCGAGCTGATAACTAACGGTTGCAACTGCACTAACAATTGGATCAGCTCCAAGAGTATATCCGCCAATCGCATCTAAATTATAAGGTTTCAAAGCTTCTAAAATCATCCGCCCAACTAAATTCACTCCTTCTGGATCAAGGGTAGTCATCTTACAATCAATATAATAACTGCTCACTCTGCCTGAGGTTAAAACTCTCTTTACCCCGGTTATTAACGATTTCTCTTTTAGGATTTGGATTAATTTTTCTTTCATTTAAACCTCTTCAATACAATTTTTTTATCTTTACCCCTTGATAGTACTTTTTGATAATTTTTTTATAATTTGCTCCTGCCAGAGCCATTCCATATGCTCCTACCTGACAAAGACCGATGCCATGACCCCATCCCCGACCAGTAAAAATAAAATGAGTGATATTTCCTTGTTCATCGTATTCCCTATCTATTACAAAAAGGATTTCTCTTAAATCAAGCACAGTGCGTATTCTAAATCCCCTGACAAGAACCTGATTTTCTGTTCCAATAATCTGAAGTTCAATCACCCTCCCAGAGACTCCCCTTTTCTTTGGAATAATGTCTATTAATTCTCCTATTGGATAATATCTTCTAATTCTTTTTTCGAGTTCTTCTTTGTGTTTTCTTACCTGCCACCGATTGACAATTGAACTTCTCTCTAACATATTGGAAAAGGACAAATAATTTATTTCTAAATATTGAATTTTCCTGTCCTTTTCAATCCAATTTATCTTTTCCCCACCAATCAGAGAAACAAAATTAGTAAAGGAAATAATTCCACTATTATTTTGGAGAAGAAAAGTATCAGGTGAAATTGTTAATTCCTTTATTTTCCTATTTTCTTCAAGTTCAATTTTTTTATCCTTATCAACTGATTTGAAGATTCCAGTATGAATTACATCTTTCCCTGAATAATCAATTATTTTATATAGATAATGAATGATTTCTCCTTTTAATAATGGTCGGTAAGGATTTTTAATTTCTCGAGCTATAGGGAAAATATTTTCTAAAATAAGATAAGCAAGATAGCTTTTATCTTGTTCCTTAATTTCTAATAACTCTTTGAGCAAATAATCCATTTCTTTCTCTTTTAAAAGAAATTCAATTTTTTCCTGCCAGTTAAAAGAATTAACAATTAAACGAGCTAAATCTGCAAAAGTAACATATTTCTCATCAAATAAAATTGGATCAAATTTTTTGTCTAAGAATTTAAGAACATTTTCTAACCAGATAGAAACTTCTTTCCCAGAAGCTGGCACCCGATAAAAGGAATGATTTATCTGGAAAGGCAATATCCCCCAGCTAATCATTTGAGCAATTTCAGGACTGATATTCAGACCTTTAACATAAACAGGCACCATTAAATATTTACTTTCCAACCACCACTCTTTTTGATGTTCATAAAAACAAGGAGCTCCTTTAAGATACGACACTGGACGACCCAAAAAAACATTCTCTGCATCCTCAGTAGATCCACCACAAGTTGAAGTATATAAGGCATTAATTAGTCTCCCTCGGTAGGTAATTACTTCTCCTTTGGTCTCCATTACTGCCCTGGTGCTAAGAGCACTTTCAGAACTCATTCCCCGATAAACCTGGCATTTAGGTGTATCACATAAATCATAACCTAAATAGTCATACATCCCTAAATTTTTTGTAGCATAAGTCCGAGCAGCTACTGCCTGAGCTCTTTGGGCTTCAATTTCATTAAAAATATAAGGAGAAAGTTCATTAGGCACGACTCCTTTTAAATAGTCCTCCATATTTAAAACATTAGTTAAAACGACCCCTTTTATCGTGGATTTGATAATCAAAATTCCTCGATAAGCTCTCTCATTATAAGAAAGATAGCTTCGGCGATGACTAGGAATAAAATATAATGTCGAATCAGGCGACAATTTGAGATATTGTTCATTAAAGAAAATCCAGAAAGGTTTTGATTTCCTCTCAGTTACTTCCTCTTCAACAATCCACGCTTCCTTGTATCCTAACCGATAGAGTTCTTTAGCCATATCTTCAGCTTCACTTTTTAGACTGAAATAACCTAACCAAACCTGATAGGTATTCATCTGTAAATCCTGATCAATGAATACCTCAACTTCAAATAGAGTCTTTACCTTCTCAGCTAACTCCTCTGCTTCCTCTTTTTCTCGAAGAGGAGGAAGTTGAACCAGAAACTTCTCGCTGAGCTTTTCTTTTTTTCCTTTTATCAGAGCTTCATTAATACCATCAGAGAGTAAGTTTAACCCATTATTTATTTCATAAATTTTCATTCCTGATGAGGCTTTAATTTTAATTTCACCGAGATTTACTCCAAGGCCAACCCTGATTATTGGTTTCTTGATGGAAAAACCTCTAAAATATTCTATCTCTTCTTTGGCAAATTCAAGGGGATTAATTCCGAAAGAAAAGACCATCAAGACTAACAGAATAATAAACTTCTTGTGCTTATAAACTACTTTCTTCATTTCACTTCATTAATTATTCAGCACCCTCTTTAAGAATTATTATAATTGATAAGAAAACCCAATGTCAAGAAAAAACTACAATATGTACCACTAAATTTTGATTTTAATACAAGATATTGTGGAGAATAAAATTTGGGAAAATTACATTATACCCTATCCCCTATCTAATAACAAGTGTACCTACAAGATTTCAATAAGAAAAAATTTATTTAGTATAATGAAAAAATTATGATATAATGAATTTGGCTCTCTTGGGCCGGCTGGAGAGGGCTCACTCCTATTCATCACCCCCCTTTGCTGAACAGCCGGCAGCTTATGTGTCCAAACCTAAATTTGTTCAGAAATGTTCATATTTTTTATAATTTCTCATTTAAACAACCACTTACAATTATAAGTTTTAAAAGATAGGAATTTACTGTTTATTTGACCGATGACTTTATCTCTTTTGCTCTGTTTTTCTGACTGAAAACAGGGTCCAGGATTGAACTGGTAAATCCTTAAGATAGCCTCTTAACCATTCATACTGAATATGTTTTTCCAGAAATTTATCAGCATCAAACCCAATATCACAGGAACTTCCCCATATTGCCCAAAACTGCCAATTTTTCGCCATTTCAGAGTTAACTACTTTGCCATCAATAGCGCCTCCTGGATAATAAGGAGAACGACTGCCTGGCACATTCCCATCGTCCAATTCCCAATGACCGCATATTGTCCTTGATGTGGGTTTTTCTTTTTCTAAGTAAACATCATAATGGTCAGCCAGCATCTGTTTGGTAATTTCAACATCAATTTTTCCATAATATTTTTTCATTAATTGCTTCCAGCGCACGCGACGGGAAACGCAAAAATCTCTAATGTCCACATAACTGGAATCTGTTTCTTCTCTTAAAATTTCTATATTATCAGTCACATTAGAACCAGTAAAATATCCTGACTTCTTTTTCTGGAGGCTGTGATGTTTTAAGCCAAGTTCAAGGCAGGCAATCTCATTTGTTTTAATATCTCCTAACAACCAAGAATTAGCATAAGCTCCATTGTTGTTTTCAATCATTATGTTTGCCCACTCATCAATTGTACGGGCATATTGCATTGCTTTTCTTGCTCTTTGAAAAACAGGAGTTCCTTCAGGGTTAAATCCGCTAAATCCACCAATAGTTGTTTCTGTGCCTATTAATCCTGCTCCAGTGATAAAAAAATCAGTGGCGCTGTATAAACAAGGTCCCCAAGTTTGCATAAAAATTGGATATCCTTTCTCAGGAATAATACTGATAATAATATTACAAAATCTAAGAGTGGTATAATCAGACCAGGAGTTGTGAGCCATTACTATTTTGCCATCAGCAGTGGCCTCACCAGTAGCAATGAAGGCGCTGCAGCCTGGTCGGTGTAATTCCATCATTTTTTTCTCCTGTGACCACCAATACCAGACAACATCAATAAAAGCATTCGAAAAAAGCATCTCTTCATAGGTTATCTTTTTCCCTGCCTTTTTCATTCCCGCAACCATCCCCTTCATTTCCTGAACATATTCTTCATCTACTTTATCTTTGAAGAGTTCATTAGCTGCTTTCACAAAAAAACCAAGATCTTTACCTGTTTTGAATTTTTGTGTATAGGCTAATGTCTTTAAAAAATCATCAATTTCTTCTGCAGTGAGATAACCTCGCTGGAAACCTATTTCAAAAGGCTTGCCTTCAGTATATAAAAAAATCCAACCATTTTTATCGTATCTGTGAGCTTTGGCCAGCCATCCCTTTTCCTGCTTGCTCAGAGTCTGGGCTATTCCAGTAGAAAAAAAGAAAATACTAACTAAAAAAATAGTAGTTAAAATTCTAAATTTTTTTTTGCTCATAGGATTCTCCTTTCTTTGAAATTATTTATTATTCTTTTTGACAAGAGTAAGAATACTCTTTTGATATATCTTTTTCAACACAGAAGAAAAATAGAGATAGGCTATTACTGAATATTAGATTAATCAACTATTAAGAAAAATGAAGAGAAGAAGTAATTATCTTTTTTCCAATAAATCCGAAAAAGAATATCTATTCTTCAAAAATTAATTGGTCCTTTTACTATTCAGCTTCTTTTTCCTTTTTGGATTTTTCCTCTAAACGAGTAAGTAAATTCTCGGAAAGTTGAACTGCTACTTTTACGCCGGATGGCCCAGAAGAAATATTGATACTATTAAGAAGTTCTTGAATATCCTCATCCTGACTTTTTCCCATACCGAACATTGCTTTGAATCCATTAAGAAGGTCAGCTATTTGTTTGTTTTGAGCCTCATTTTTACTCATCAGGCTTACTTGGCCGGAGTAATTTAACTTATCATAATCAACAAAAAAGGTAGCAGCCTCTATTGATTCAAAAATCTTGGCCTGGGGATTTTTAGCAGCAGCTTCTTCCATCGCCTTTTTGGGAACTAGAAATCCACCCCAAAGAAAGGCTTCCTGATTAACATCTTTCAGAAGAGCCATCAACTGCTCGTTTTTACGAATATTTTCACCCTTGCCTCGGCTCAAATCAATAACAGCTTTCAAAGGAGTATCAGCACCAAGAGCAATGTTAGATTCGTTGAGAAAAGCCATCTTGGTTTTTTCGTTTTTCTCATCAATTCCACTATAAATGGTTATGCCCTGATAATCTTCTTCTTCTATATTTAGTTCTTCTTCCTTTAAATTAGCTAAAATAAGATCTTTATTATACTTAAGATTAGCTACAACTACTGCATCAGGCTTTTCTTTAGGATCTAACTTACCAGTAATTGCCACTGCCAAAAAGTAGACATCTTTTTTAGGGTCTATTCCCCACTCTTTGATGAATTTCTGATAGTTCTCGGCCTTTTCTGATTCCTCTGTGGTCGCTTTATCAAATAACTTGGTGGTAGCTACTTTCTGAACATTGAGAAAAATTATCCCTTGAGCTTGTCTGGGAAGAAAGTTGAGCATATCATCTACACCAGCTTTCCCAGCTTTGGGCACAGTTGGCTTCTTGCAGCTAAAGGATAGAATCAGCGTTAAAACCAGAACAAATAAAATAATTTTTTTCTTTTTCATGAATTTCCTCCTTATAATTTACCAAAAATTATTATAAACAAGCTTTTAAACTTTTATCATAAAACCTGCTTTTTATCAACAATTTTTTTATATTAATAACTCAGTCGCTTTTATTTCTTTTTTAATAACTCTTCTTCAGAAAATAAAGATTAGCTAAAAATAGCATTGCGCCTCCAAAAGCAAGCGAGGTCCAGAGCGGAAGCCAATTCTCAACTCTTCCATTCCTGACTAATAGCCTTATCATATTCCCCAATTCAAAGGTTTTAGGTAAAATCCAATAAAGAGCTTTTATAATAAAAATATATATTTTATTTGTTAATATCTTTACGATATTTTCGCTTGCTGCTAAAGGTTGGCTTAAAAAGAAAAGACTATAAGCTAACATAATAACTAAAGCAGAACTTCTTGTCATTACTCCAATCAAGCTCATAAAACTGAGAATAATAGCAAAAGTAATAATTATTAATGCACCAGAATAGAGGAAACCAAAATTCCAAATACGGGTTTTAAAGGATAGTATTAACCAAATAATCACTACTAAGTAGCTTATATTGAAAGTAACTATAGATAGACTTCCCAGATATTTGGCTAAGAAAATTTTTGTTCTGGAGAGGGGTTTGGAAAGAAGAAGGTCTATATTACCCTTTTCTAACATATGAGGAATCAGGTTAGCCGTGGCAAATATAGATAAAAATATTCCTAAGCCATAAAGAATCACAGCGATACCTGATTGGACATTTACAACAAACTGACGAATATCAATCTGCTGGTTTTTCAAATCTATTGTTTGACCAAAAAGAGTTGCCGCAGCTAATGCCCCTTTGACAATATCTAGATTTAAAGCAAAAAGAAAGATAAGAATAGTAATATTAGAGATAGCAAAAAAAGCTATAAAAGTCTTTTTAGAAAAAGATTCTCGAAATGTATCTTGGATTATAGCTAACATTTTCATTTTAAATTAGTCCTGCTGTGCTGTAGTTTATTATTCCTTATAATATCTATAAACATATCTTCCAGGCTTACTTTCTGAGGAATTATTGCTTCAATCTCCACCTGATTGCTCCGAAGGTAATCTATAATTTTATTTAATTGAGGGATATTTTTGACCGAAAAAAGAAGATAATTTTCATTTTGATTAAAAGAAAGAGTTTCTTTCATTAACTTTTTGCTCAGATATTGATTAAAGTTATTAACCTTAACTTTAAATTCTAAGGATTTCCGGGTTAATTCCTCTACTGAACCGTATTTAACCAATTCTCCTTCATTAAGAATGGCAACACGGTCACAGATCATTTCCACTTCTGATAATAAATGAGAATTAAGAAATATTGTTTTCCCTTTCTTTTTAAGATCAATAAGAATATCCCGGATCTCTCTTCTGCCAATAGGATCAACTCCATCGGTAGGTTCATCCAGAAATAAAAGATCAGGGTCATTAATCATTGCCTGAGCCATACCCAATCGCTGAAGCATTCCTTTAGAATATTTTTTTATTCTGGTTTTTCTCCATTGATTCATCCTAACTAAATTTAGAAGTTCATCAATCCTAAGATGTCTCTGGGAAGCAGGAATTCCGCTGAGTTTTCCAAAGAAGTCTAAAACCTTTTCTCCAGTGAGATAATCTGGATATTTATGGTTTTCCGGTAAATAACCTATCCTTTTTTTAACCGAAACATTTTGAATTTTTTTCCCTAAAATAATAGCTTCACCTTTGGTTGGGTAAGTAATTCCTAATAAGATTTTCATTAAAGTAGTTTTTCCAGCGCCATTAGGACCTAAAAGCCCAAAGATTTCACCTTTATTCACTCTTAGATTCAAATCGTTAAGAGCAACAATCTTTTTAAATCCGAAGAGATCGGCAAATACTTTAGTGAGTTCAAAAGTTTCAACTGCTAACATCTCATTCATATCCAAAAATCCCTTATTTTAAGTTACGAATAATTGTCCTTAAAGGTTTCAAAATTTCTACTCTCTACAAAGACTAAATATATGGAGTAAAAAAATAGTTTATTGTTAATCCAAGAATAATCTTATCATCCCAATTTCAAAACATCCTGGAATTTTCAAGCTGCTTTAAAGAAGAAAGGAAGGATAACCACCCTTTTACTCACTCAGTAAAGATAAATTTATGGAAAAATGGCAGGCAATTTCTCTCTACAAATTTCTCTTTTTCTTTACTATGTTATCGTATATTTAATTATTTCTCTTCTTCTTTGAGAGCTTTCAACTCTTTTTCAAGTTCGTGCATTCTTTTCTCAAGGATTTCTTTTTCTCCTTTTTTCCTCATCCGCAGTACTCTTCCAAGCAGCCCTACCATGCAAAGCAGAATTAGAATGCTTAAAATAGAAGCATTTAAGAACGGAACTCTTAAATTTTGCAAAAATGAAAGGACACCCACATCTAATAAATATGATAAAATTGTTAGAACGGCTAATGCAAAAACCCACCATATCATTTATGTTCCTCCTTTCTAAATTTAATAAATTTTGATTTTTTCTCCCCAGAATCTTTATTTGTTATTTTAAATAACATAACTACAGAGTGAAAAGCAATAAAAATTAAAAGGAAATTAAAGAATAATAAAAAGAAGCTCCTATCCAGATTGTGTGGGTAATCTATCCC
>JBHIEE010000071.1:0-14829 GCA_046760445.1 Candidatus Aminicenantia bacterium | reverse complement strand
ACCCCCGACACTGCGGATATGAGCCGCATGCTCTAACCACCTGAGCTACACCGCCTTGAAAAAATTTTAGCCTAATCTTTTTCAGGTGTCAATTATTCAACTTTAACTTCTCCATCTTTGGTAGCAAAAGTAATTGATCCTCCTCGGGGGTTATTGGCATTTACTCCAGAGAGTGAAATCGAGCTTTCTCCTTTTTCCTTGGCTTGAAATGTTACTCGAGCTAAAATTCCTTCTCCTTTGCTTCCTTTAGTTATCTCAGGACTGGTAAACCCAATAGTAGCTACTCCAGAATTATTATCTATATTTTTTAAAAAGGGAACTTTTGCCCCTAGTCTGGTCATAAAATTCCCGGGTGAAATATTTTTTATTTCGAGAACCCGGGAATCAAAATTTAAATTTAAAGAAATGTTACTAACCTCTTGAGTGGTTCGAACAATAACATTGACAAAAAACTGTCTCTCAGGAGGCACACTAAATCGAGAAGGACTCACTATTATTTCATTTTCTCTTATTTCCTCCCTTTCAAGTCTTTGCACCTCTCTTTGTCTTCCAAAAATAACTTTTTCTTCCTCAGGTAAAGAAGGACTAATTTCTCCTGATGAAATCTTTTCTTCTACACCAATCCACAATGGTTCTAAGTCTTCTTTTTTAATTGACACTGAACGAATAATATAAGGAGTAATAGTCAAGACAACATCTGTCTGAGTAATAGTTTGATCAGTATTGGAAAATAAATGTCCTAAAATTGGGAGATTCTTAAGGCCAACTATTCCTTTTAGAGATTTCCTTTCTTCATCTTTCAATAATCCAGCTAAAAGATTGGTTTCTCCTTCCTTTAAACGAATGACATTTTTTACTTCCCTGGTGCCAATAATGGGAATTCCGGCATATCCAGTGCCTCCTAAGGAAGTGACTTTTATGTCCAACTCAAGGGTGACTTCTCGTTCAAAATGGATTCTGGGAGTAATTTTTAAAGTAATACCCACATCTTCATATATAAAAGAGGTAATTGGTTGTTGGCTTACCCCTCCAGCAGCAATTGGAGTAAAGGTTGTCTGAGGAATAGGAATTTTCTCGCCAACTACATAACTTATCTCTTCTCCCTCAATACCTCTTAACCTCGGTTGAGTAATTATTTTAGTATCAGCATCTGATTCTAAAAATTTAATAAAAGATATTGGCAGAGTCAAAAAATAGTTAGATTTTTTTGATAAATCTAAATCAGCTAAACTAATCCACCCACTGGTTTGAGAACTCGAATTAGACCCTTCATCTTCTTCAATTAAAGCATATTTCCCGCCAACTAAATAACTATCAAAATCCAATCCATACTGTCTTAATTTGGTTCGACTAACTTCCATAATTTCCAAGTCAATGACTACCTCTCCGCGAGCCTTATCCCAATTACTGATCATTTTTTCAGCTAAGTTAAGATTAGCAGGAGTATCTCTCAAGGTAATTGAATTTAAATTTTTATCTATAACAATAAAAGGTGCACGGTACTGCGTTCTTAGCATCTGAGAGAGAGACCGCTGGATATCTTCAGCCTTAATATTTGAGAGATAAAAAGTTTTAACGCCATTTATCTCATATTGCCTTCTTTTCATTGCATTATCTGGTACAATAATTAATGTCTTCTCATCTATTACCCGATAGAAATTCTTACTGGCTAAACAGAGGGAATTTAAAGCCCGTTTAAAAGTCATCTCTTCTAAGGAAAAAGAGAAAATCATATCTTTAAATTGTTCATCAAATAGAACATTTGCCCCTGCGTGTTTTCCTAAGGCTCTAAAAATTGAACTCAAATTAGTGTTGGTAAATTTTAAATTTATTTTCTCATCTCTCACATCAAGTTTAACCGGAAACTCAATTCTTTCTGATTTAACCCTTTCCTTATTACTCCCTCCTTCCCTGAGTTCCCTGATTTCATTCAAAATCATTCCATTCAAAGGATCATAAGATAATGCTTTCTGGTATTCTTTCAGGGCTTCTTCCTTTTGTCCCAAATATGCTTTTCTTCTGGCTTGAATGAGATGGAAATTACAAGCTTCAATTTTGGCTCGAAGAAGAGCAATCCGATAGATAGAATTATCTGGATTTTCAGCCAAAGCTTTCTCAAAATATTTGACCGCATTATCCCAATCTTTATTTATTGTAGCTTGATAGCCTAACTTATAATTAACACTAAAAGTAGCACATCCAATATATAAAATTGAAGGAATGATAATTATCCCTATAATGATTGGAATTATGCTTTTATTCATTTTTACCTCCCTACCCAAAATTTCGAGCTCTATTTTTGGGCTTTACCTTCTATAAAAATTAAAAATCAAATATCAAAAGTTGGTACACCACGTGGGGTATACCACTGTGGCAAAATGACAAATTAAAACTCAAAACTAACTTTTTTAAGTGCTGCTGTGCTGCAGTTCTGCAGTGTTGCGGTGAGTTATGAGCAGCACTGCAGCACCGCTCAACTGCAGCACTATTTTTATATTTTTGGTCTGTCATTTTTATCTTTGCTTCGCACCGACCTCGTCCTGGTTCCACTGAGGTCACCACGGCTCGGCTGAGCTCGCCGAAGTCGAAGTGAGGCTCGGCCCGAAGAAGGGCTCAGCACGAGGTGATTTTTGCATTTTGATTTATCCTAAGCTTCCATTGAGGAATTATTTCTGACATCAACTGGCACAATATCATTTCCCATCATGTTATATTCTCCTTCTCTTGTATATTCTCCTTCTCTTGTATATTCTCCTTCTCCTGTATATTCTCCTTCTCTTGCTTCTTGCTTCCTGCTTCTTGATTCCAGCTTCCAGTCTCTTGTAATTCTTCTTCAAAAGGAATCTTTATTGCCTTGGAATCTGAGTCGAAAATTTCTATCTCTTTTTCAGTAATTTCTCCTATCTTCCATCCTCCCTCCAGCATCTCGCCCTCCTCTACTACTATTTCCTGCTCATTAAAAATAATCACTCCTATAATCTTTTGACGAGAATTAGTATAACCAATATAATTAATGCTTGGTAAATACTCTTTTTTTCCAGGAGAAACCCCTTTTAACTTTTCTCTGACGCTGCTTTTTTCTAAATTTAGTTCTTTCAAACTAAGCCAAGAAAAAATATTTCTTTTAGAAGGACCAATTTTCTTTTTTTCTTTTTTTTGCAATAATAAGTCCTTTCTTATTAAAGACTCATTTTTATTTTCTTTTTCTTTTGCTTCTCCAATTAGAAGAATAGAAAATAAAAACAAAACCCATAAAACCCAAGTTATTTTATTTTTCTTATTCTTCATTTGTATAAGCAGATAAATTTAACCTTATATTCACTTCTCCCTTAGGATTAGAACCTACAAAATCAACTTTATCTAAAATTATAAACTTAGGAATTTCTTCTATTAATTTTATAATCTTCTTTAACCGGAAATAATTACTGATCAAAGAAAAAGAAAGGTCTATCTCACCGATTTTTTCCTGTTCATAACTCTGATAGCGATACTCTATTTTTCCTGTATTCACCCTAGCCTGACGAGCTATTTTCTCAAGCTCTTTTCTGACTTCAACGATCCCTTCTCGAGAACCAAAAAAATAAGTTTTTCTTAACTGCGCAATATCTTCTCTTGCATGAACCCATTTAAGCCATTCTTTCCTTGTATTTTCCTTTTTTAAAGTAAGTTCCTGAAGAACTTTTCTTTGATTGGTATATTTATCAATACTATCAAAATAGTCATTTTCTTTATGTCTGATGAATATGAAATAAAAAATACTATTGATTAAGAAGAGTCCAATTAAAAAAACAACAACTTTTCTTTCTTTTTCTTCTAACAATTAACTTATCTCCCGCGGGAAATTAAAAGATATAGTAGAAAAGATAATTCCTTTTTCATCTTTCCTTTCATTTAAGACTTGAATATTTTGAAAATTCTGTTTTTTTAGAGAATTGACAAAGGATAATAACCCATTTATATTTCTTGCTCCTATTTCTATTCTAACTTTTACTTCTGATTGTCTTAATTCTGGCCTAAGAGAAAAAATAATAGTATCACCTAGCATAGAATTCTCCAAAGCAAATAAAAGAGAAGTCCAAGAAAAACTTTTTTTAAAGATTAACTCGTTTATTAATTCTACTTTTTCCTTATTTTCTTTCTTAAGATTTTTTATTCGCTCTAAATAACGCTTCTCTTCCTGACGAAGTCGATTACATTTTCTCTCTATCCTCAAAATACTCTGTTTTACCTCTTTCTCTTTCTGAAAATATTCAAGAAACTTGATTATATTTAATCCAAGAACAATTAAAATTAAAGGAATAAGCACACAAATTAGTAAATAAAAGAATCTTTTATTTTTAACTGGATTTTTAGCTAAATTTAAATTTAAAGTTTGGAATCTTTCCATAATGTTTGTCCAATCAAAGGTAATAAAATCTGTTTTTCTTGAAGGCTAATCTCTTCAAATGATGAATCAGAAAATTGGAGTTGCTGAAAAGGATCTATTATATTCACTGGTACAGAGAATTCTTTATACAATTCTCTTAACCAATCTTGCGTATTATTAGAACTAACTGCCCTTACCCAGAAAGAGTTAATTTCTATCTCAGCCTTATCTCCTAAGAATTTAAGCGTATTACTAATTTCTCTGAAAACCTCCTCCTTTCCTGAAGGCAAGATTGACTTCACCCGATAAATTACAATTTCAAAAGGAGTTAACCCAAGTAAAGTTAAATAAGACTTTTCGAGGTTTATTAATAAGGTATTCCCTTCTAATTTATCTCGGATTATATTTAAAAGATTAAAAATAGAGCTTTCGATTAATTTTACTTGAAAACCTAATTCAGAGAAAAAATTCTCATATTGAGCAATTACCTTCTCACTACCAGCCATAACAATTACTTTGATCTGATTATTAGATTTAATTTGCTGCCAAGCAAATCTAACACTTTCCTTGGGTATAGGAATTTGTTTTTTTACTCTCCATAAAACCAGTTCCTCAGTTTCTTCTTTTCTCGAGGGAAGAGATCCAAAATTCAATAAAAAAACTTTAACACTTGTCTCAGGAATTAAAAGTGACAGTTTATTGGAAGAGGGATTTAATTTGTTTATTCCTTCTCGGATTTTCTCTTTCACAGAAAGTTTATCTTTTATATTTTCTTCTATAAATGAAGGTTCAATTATTCCTCTCTCAAAAGGAAAAACAAAGTAGTCTTTTAAAAATTTCTCCTTTCGATCAACCTTAATCCCAGCCAGATAATTAGCAGAGAAATAAATTGAAATTTCAGGAAAAGGCAATTGAGAAAAAAAATTCTTCATAAATAAGACGAGGTTTTTCATTGTTTAGTGGATTAAATATTACTCCACAAAAGTAACTTTGTTCAATTCTTTTAAACTGGTAATACCCTCTAATAATTTTTGTACTCCAACTTCTCTCAAGGAAATCATCCCTTCTTGTTTAGCTCTCTTTTTAACCTCAGAGAGAGGCTTTCTGTCTAAAATCATTTCTCGAATTATATCAGACAATTCCAATAGTTCAGCAATAGCTGTTCTTCCACGGTAACCTGTCCAATTACATTCTCCACATCCTTTAACTTCGTAGAAAATATGGTCACGGTAAATCTTGGGATCAAGTCCAGATTCAACTAAAGTCTGATCGTTATATTTAACAGGAACTTTACACCGAGGGCAAAGAATTCTCACCAACCTTTGAGCTAAAATACAATTCAAACCAGAAATAAAACTGTAAGGATCAACTTTCATATGCAAGAATCGACCAATAACATCAAAAACATTATTGGCATGAACTGTGGTAAACACCAGATGACCAGTTAGAGCTGACTGAATAGCTATCTGAGCTGTTTCTGGATCCCGAATTTCCCCAACCATTATTTTATCTGGATCATGCCTCAAAATAGATCGGAGACCCCGGGCAAAAGTTAGTCCCTTTTTTTCGTTAACTGGAATCTGGGTGATTCCTTTTATCTGATATTCGACTGGGTCTTCTATTGTAATAATTTTATCTTCCGGGCTCTTAATCTCATTCAAAGCAGCATACAAGGTAGTGGTTTTACCGCTTCCTGTGGGGCCAGTAACCAAAATCATTCCATAGGGTTGGGTAATATATCTTCTGAATTTTTTTAAGACATCCTCTGAAAATCCTAAAAGATCTAATTTTAACTCAGTCAAAGCTTCTGTAATCATCTCTTTGTCAAGAATTCTAATAACCGCATCTTCACCATAAATACTGGGCATAATCGAAACTCTAAAATCTATTGTTTTATCCTTTATTTTCAATCTAAATCTACCGTCCTGAGGAACTCTTCTTTCAGCAATATCAAGATCAGACATAACTTTTATTCGAGAAATAATAGGAGATTGAAATCTCTTATCTACGGGGTCCGTTGTCTGACTCAGTACTCCATCAATTCTATACTTAATGATTACTTCTCCCCCTCGAGATTCAATATGAATATCACTTGCTCTTTTTTGAACAGCAGTAAAGATGATTGAATTAACCAGCTTAATTATTGAGCCATCCTGGTCAGCTAATTTCTCAATTGAAATTACCTCTTCCTCTTCGCCTTCCCTTTCTACTACCTGAAGAATAAAACCCTCGGTTGCTTCTTTTAATACTTCCATGGCTACTTCACTTTTTCTCAAGGCTTCTTGAATCGCTCTCTTTGAAGCAGCAAATACTTTTACTTTTTTACCCAGAAATTGCTCAATACTGTCAATTGCTTTTAAATCAGAAGGATCGACGATAGCAATTTCAATTATGTCTTTATTTTCTTTCAAAGGAATAAAACTAGCCCGATATAAAAATTCAGCCGGAAACGAACGAATATACTCCGAATTAAGCAAATAATTAGATAAATCAATATAAGGAACACCGTATCTCTGGGCAAGTTTCTTAACTTCTTCTTCAGGAAGAAAATTGTTTGTAAATTCATCTCTTTTTTTCATCCGGCAATCCTCACTACATTAAATATAGGCAAATAAACAGAAAGTAGCATCCCGGCAATTAAAAGACCCATAAATATAATTACTACCGGCTCTATCAGGGAAACGAGAGTGGAAATTCTGGTCTCAATTTTCTGATCATAAAAATCAGCTACCTCCGCAAGCATCTCGGGTAAAGCAGCTGATGTCTCTCCTACTCTAATCATATCCAAGGAGAGAGGAGGAAAAAACTCTGTTTTAGCCAGAGAATTGGTAAGGCTTTCTCCATTTTTAATTGATTCGGATAAATGCTCCATTCTTTTCCCTAAATATTTATTAGTTACCGACTCCCGAGCAATCTCAATCGAAGAAACCAAAGGAATTCCCCCAGCTAAAAGAAGACTTAAAGTTCGACAGAAAAGAGAGATAGTTGATTCAATCCAGAAAGTAGAAGCATAGGGAATTTTCAGTTTTAAATTGTCTAACAATAGGATGCCTTTTTCTGTTTTTTTTAATCGAAAATAAAATATTATTATTAAAAAACTCCCAATGAGAAAATAGACAATATTTCTTTCTAAGAAACTGGAAAAAACTATTAAAAATCTTGTTAAGGCTGGGAGTTCAGCTTCAAAGTCCCTATAAAAGCTCGAAAATCGAGGTAGAACAAAATTGAATATAATCCCTAACAGGAGTAAGGAAAAAATGATCAAAAGAGTTGGGTAAGTCAGAGCAGACTTGATTTTCTTTTTGGTTTGAGAAATAGTCTTTGAATAGTTAATGAATCGACTAATAGAAGTCTCCAAGCTCCCACTTTTTTCTCCAGCTAAGAGAGCCACGGGGTAAATCTTAGAAAAAGGTTGACCATAATGAGAAAAAGCTTCTGATAAGGACTTACCGTCTTTTACTTCTTCTCTAATCTTTAATAATAATTCCTTTAAATTAATCTTTTTCACTCTTTGAATAATCGTCTCTAAAGCTCTGTGAATAGGATAACCAGCTTTTAAGAGAGCAACTAATTCCTGATTAAACATAATAAAATCACCGTCTTTGATCTTTCTGACTAAAGAGAGATTAATCTGCTTCCAGTCTTTTTTTACTCCGAGGACGCAAAATCCATTATTTTCGAAATATTTCTTTGCTTCTTCTCTGGAACCAGCCAGATAAGAAGTAGAAATAATTTTGCCCTCCTCTGTTGATAATTTACATAAATAATAAGGCATTTTATTCTATGTTGAAATATAAATCATATTCTAATTATTGTCAATACAACTTACCTTACCCAGGTGGCACAAACAGCACTCTTGAGAATATTAAAATGGATTAAAAAGCTTATTTGCTTAGATAGCTGACAATTTTATTTTTCAATGAACCTTACTTTCTCCTCTATCCAAGGAAAAGGAAGCATCGGATTCAATCTCCATTTTGCTTCCCACACTCCTTCCTGATTCAAATGTTTTTCAAATTTCCATAAACCAGGGAGTAAAAAATTTATTTCTTCAAAGATTAATTCAGGATCATAATCCGAAATAGTTATTAAAATATCCCAAGGACCTAATGAATTTAACCTTTCATGAACTATTTTTAAATTTTCAGGAAGAGTATTTTTTCTTAGGTCCAACTTTATTTCTTTTCCTTCTTTTTCCCTTTGTTCCATTCTCTTTCTCCATAAGAATTTTATTTCTTCTCAAATAATTTGTCAACTAAAGCCTGCCTTGACTAATATTGCTAAATTCAATATAGTTAATCTGAACAGTTAATCTAAAAATTAGAAGATGGTAAATAACCTTAAAAAAAATAGAGGATATATTCAGGTTTATACAGGAAACGGCAAGGGTAAAACCACAGCAGCTTTAGGATTAGCTCTCCGAGCAGCAGGACACAATTACAGAACATATATTGGCCAATTCCTCAAAGGTCAGCCCTATGGAGAATTAAAAGGAATAAAGAATCTCTCTCCTCATATTACTATTGAACAATTCGGTAGAAAAGGGTTTATTCATGTCCACCACAATCCAGACAAGGAAGATATCAAGCGAGCCCGAGAAGGACTAAAAAAATGCCGTCAGGCAATGCTTTCTGGCAAATATGAAATAATTATCCTAGATGAAATAAATGTCGCTTTATATTTTAATATTCTCACTGAGGAGGAAGTAATTAAATTTATTGAACAAAAGCCTGAAGATGTAGAATTAATCCTTACTGGTCGGTATGCTCCTCAGGCAATTATTGACCGAGCGGATTTAGTGACTGAAATGAAGGAAATAAAACATTATTATCATCAAGGAATAAAAGCCCGAAAAGGAATTGAGAAATAAATTGTAAATTATAAATTTTGAGTTTTGAATTATGGGTTATACAATCCTGAGCCTGTCGAAGGTTGAATTATAAATGAAAAGAGAAAAGTTTGAACAATTAGTTGAGGAAGTTCTGAGAAGTCTACCAAAGAAGTTTAAAAAGTATTTAGATAATCTCGCTATTATTATTGAAGATCAGCCTGAAAGAGAAATTTATCATCAAATAAGAACAACCCCATTCAGCTCCATTCTTGGTGTTTATCATGGTGTTCCTTTCAAATATAGGGGACCTTATTATGGGAATGTTCCGCCTGATGTAATTGCTATTTATCAGAAGCCGATTGAGAGGATATGTCGAACAGATGAAGAAATAAGAAAAAAAGTCAAAGAAGTTGTTCTCCATGAAATTGGTCATTATTTTGGTTTGAATGAAAAAGAATTAGAAGAAATAGAAGATTCGTAGTTCTGTGAATTCGACAAGCTAATTTATTTCTTCTTAATCAATATCTCAACTCTTCGGTTTTCCTGTCTTCCTTCTGGATTGTCAGAGCCGTCAGGATTAGTATTGGGAGCAATGGGCCGAGACTCACCATAACCAATTGCTTTCATTATTTCTGGATTTATTCCGGCATTTTGAGTCAACCAACTTTTAACTGATTCAGCTCTTTTCTCAGAAAGTTCTTGGTTATACTCTTCTGAACCTATTGAATCTGTGTGACCAGAAATGATTACTTCTGGACTTTTGTATTCTTTAATAATTTCTCCTACTTTTCTCAAAGTTTCTTCTGCATCAGGACGAATATCCCATTTATCGAAATCAAAGAGAACATCACCAGGAAGGTCAATTTGAATCTCTGTTCCTGTTACTTTCGCACCTAAATCTTTTAATGCAGCTTGAATTGTTTTGCTTTCAGCTTCTATTCCTCTGACTATTCCTTCGATTCTTACTACCCGATAATCAATTTTACCTTCAGTTTGTTCCCAGATTTCTGGACCTGTAGTAACATAATGAGCTTCAATATTTTTTGGATTATGATATTGATTGACATAAAAAGAATTTGGGATTTCTTGGGTGATTCTTCTTGCTACTTCATAATAACTCTCTGGCGAATCGGGTGGCACCTCAGTTGGACAAACAATCACTTCAGCTCCAAAAGCTTTCATCAGATTAATCTTTTCCTCGCTCATTTTATCTGGAATAGTGAATATTACTTTATACCCTTTGACTGCCGCATAAATCGCTACTCCAACACCTGTATTACCAGAAGTGCATTCAATAATTGTCCCTCCTGGTTTGAGCAAACCTTTATTCTCTGCATCTTTAATTATGTGAAGAGCCATTCTATCTTTGACGCTTCCTCCTGGATTAAAAAATTCAAGTTTAGCTAAAATAGTTGGTTTAATTTCTTGAGTAACTCGATTCAATTTAACCAGAGGAGTATGACCGATAGTTTGTAAAATATTTTCAAAATACATCTCATGCCTCTCGGTATTGGTAATTACTACGTTCTCCACGCCTAAAATAATATAATTTCCGACTATTCCTGTTAAGATTCTTGACATTTTAATTTTTTCTTGATATTTTTGTTTAGAATGTTTTAAATATTTAGAAGGAGGAAACGATGAATAAAAACAAAATCTTATCTGAGAAGGGTTCCACTTCATCCTCAGTTACAAAGAAAAAGACAGTAAAAAAGGAATGGCAAAAACCCAAGTTAGAAGATGTGTCAGGAAAAGTAATGGCACAGCCTTATATTAGGTTTACCTGATTCACAAAAAATTAAAATTTAAAGATGTCCGCTTGTCACCAAAGGTGATCTCCCTCCGGAGGGGAGGGGGACTATGGCGAGCAGGCATTTTAATTTTATACGCCGAAGGCGTATCCATCCTTTGGTAGAGAATTGAATTAAAGTCTCTCTCAGGAGGATGAACCATATGGTTCATACCGCGGCTAAATTAATTACTGTCCAAACCAAAATAGAAAATTCAGATTTAAAAAGGTAAAAAAATGGATTTTGCAAAACATGTCAAGATTAGAAAAGAAAAATTTGGCTCAGTCATTTTTGAGACATTAAGAGAAAAGGTTTTTGTGACCAATACAACTGGTTCAGATATTTTACGCCTCATAGGAGAAGGCAAGGCATTGAACGAAATAATTGAAATCCTTAGTGATGAATACAATGAGGATCCTGCCAATATCGATCAAGAAGTAGTCAGTTTTATTGATGAGCTTAAAGAAAATGACATTTTAATCTGAAATGGAGGAAAATAATGGAATTTAGTCAACTCCAAGGTTCAAGTTTTGAAGACTTTAACTCGCCGCTTTTTATTGCCTGGCAGATTAATTCTGCCTGCAATTTAGCATGCTTACATTGTTGCGAGGAAGCAGGACATAGCCTTCCTGATGAAATGAATAGCTCAGAGATTTTTGACTTTTGCCAGCAAATAGTGGATTTAGATATACCTTATGTAGCATTATCAGGTGGTGAGCCTCTACTTCACCCAGAAATCTTTAAAGTATGTAAGTTCCTGAGGACATACAATATAAGCCTTAAAATTGAAACTAACGGAGAATTTATTGATAAGGATATAGCCAAGAAATTTGCTGAACTTAAGTTTCGCTCAGTCCAGGTGAGTGTTGATGGCGCTACTCCGAATGCTCATGAAAGACTAAGATTAAATGGAGATTGGGAGAAAACAATCCAGGCGTGTAAGTATTTGGTGGAGGAAGGAGTCAATACAGAAATCGTATTTGTTCCCACAAAATTTAATATTCATGAAGTCGGTCAAGCAATAGATATGGCTGCTGAACTGGGAATTTATGGATTCTATACTGGTAAAATTATGAGGATTGGCAGAGCTGCAGCAAACTGGTCAATTCTTTGTCCTTCTGAGCAAGAATATGAGAAATTTTTTCAAGTTTTAGAAACCAAAACTAATGAATATAACGGAAAGGTGAAGATTTATTATTATCCCTATGATGTTATAGAAGAACTGAGATATAGATTAGATTATCCTTCAGCCAGCCTCTTAGTAATTCCAAATGGAAAGGTTAAATTAATTGGTCCTCTTCCATTTATTTGCGGAGATTTAAGAAAACACAGGTTAGAAGAAATCTGGGAAAGATATAAAAAAGCCTGGAGAAAGCCTGAAGTTATTGAATATACCAAAAAAGTGATTGAAGAATCTTCACTTGTTTCAAATGCCAATAAATGGATAGAACTTTATTAGCTAACATACCAGTCCAGTTTGGAATTTATCAATAGTCAGTTTGAGTGGTTAATTTATTACCAATTTCCTCTTGCTAAATGACTAAAAAACTGTTACTCCTGATTAAGTTAATAAGATATAGGTTTTTATTATTTGCCGGAATATTACCTTTTATCTTAGGTGCTGCAGTAGCTTTTCATTTCACAAAAATTTTTTACCTTTCCTATTTTCTAATAGCTCTGGCAGGACTAATATTAGTCTTGATTGGAGTGGAAACTTTCAACGAATATTTTGATTTTAAAATCGGAACAGATAGAGTTTTCTTAGAGTCTTATGAAGAAGTTCCCAAATCTACTTTTACAATTGGCATATTTGCCTTTGCTCTTGCATTTATCATCGCTTTATATCTAACCCTGAGTAGGGGATGGCAAGTAATGCTTTTTTCTTTATTAGGCTTCTTAGCAGCAGCATTTTATGTTGGACCACCAATTAAATTGGCATATAGGGGGTTAGGGGAATTAGTCATTTGCATTGCTTATGGACCTCTTATGACTACTGGTAGTTACTATGTTCAAACCCAAAAGATAGATAGCAACCCCATAATAGCTTCTTTAGTACCTTGTTTCTTTATATTAGCCTTAACTTTGATTAATGAGATTCCTGATTATTATGGAGATAGATTGGTTGGCAAAAGAAACATTGTGGTAAGAGTAGGAAGAGAGAAAGCAATAACCCTTTATCACATTATCTTGCTATTTTGTTATACGCTAATAGCATTAGGAATAATTTTAAAAAAACTTCCCATTCTTTCATTAATAATATTTATCACATTGCCATTGGCATATAAAAACATATTGATTGCCAAAAAACATTATGATTATCCACAATCATTCATTCCCGCTATACGGGGAACAATATTCTTATACACTGTAGCTGTAAGCTTGCTCATAATAAGTTACTTTCTTACCACACCAAAATTTTCTCTTGTTATCTCTAATTTTTTTAGATGAAAATTTTAAAATGTTAAAACTTCCAAGGCTTGCAGATTTTTTGATATTCCTCTTCCCATCTATAAAATTCATCGCTGAAATACCTCAGTCTTTTCTTCTTATACTCTTTCTTACTCAAAAGAAGCTTGTAATTCTTTATTCTGGTTTCTTTTAGGATCTCTTTAATTATTAACCTACAGTTATCTTCCGAACGACAGTGAATCATCGAATAAAGGGAATAGGGCCAGTCAGGATAGACAGGTCTTTGATAACAATGAGTCACCGCTTTGAAAGAAGAAATTTTTCTCCCGCATTCATCTACTTTTTGCTCAGGAACTTCCCAGACAGCCATAACATTATATTTATAACCAAGTTTTCTATGGGAAATTATTGCTCCAAATCTTCTTATTACACCTTTTCTAATTAAATTATTTATTATCTCTAAGAATTCAGTGGGAGAAAGATTTAATTTAGATGAAAAATATTTAAAAGGTTCTGAAACAAGGGGAATGCTGTTTTGAATTTGCTCAATAACTTTCTTTTCCATAGGAGAAATTTCAGCTGAAATATTCTTATTTATTGCCGGAACTACTTCTTCTTTTAAAATCTGTCCCTTATTTTCCTCTAAAGCATCTAATATCACACCTATTTTATAAATTTTTAAAGCAGGCAAAAGGAGATATCTTTTTACCTTTGAAAGATTGCTTAAGATTTCCACTGTTTTTTTAATGTCTATATCTATTGGGACAGCAATTGTGAACCACAAATTATATTTGTCATTTCTTTGATAATTATGAGATACTCCTGGATGAGAATTAACAACTTCAGCTGCCTTATCAATTCCCTTAGAATCTACCTTGAAAGCAACTAATAAGTTATTAAAGCCTAAAGAAACTGTGTTAAGAATTGCTCCTATAAATCTTATATATTTCTTATTTTTTAGCTCTTCCAGTCTTTCAATCACTTCTCTCTCTGATATTCCCAGCTTTTCCCCAACTTTCTTAAAAGGCCGCTCCTTTAAAGGAAAATCTCGCTGGATAATATTCAGAAGGCCTTGATTAATTCTATCTAATTCCATCATTTTTAACCACAGAAACCATTTGATAAATCCAAATGACAAAATCCAAATTTCAAATCAATGACAAATGACTAAATGCCAAATTAACTGATTTTTGGGTCATTTGGATTTTGGATTTCATTTGTCATTTGAACTTTGTCATTTGACATTTTATGTATTTTCTCTGTGGTTTTCATATTATTTTTGACATTATACAAATATAGCTTTTAGAGAGTCAAAATTTGCTTGAATTGTTTTCTCTATATCCTCTTTGGAATGAGCAGCAGAAATAAAAGTAGTTTCGAACTGAGAAGGTGGTAAGTATATTCCTCTTTTTAACATTTCATGAAAATAATTA
>JBHIEE010000070.1:0-14835 GCA_046760445.1 Candidatus Aminicenantia bacterium | reverse complement strand
ATTTTTTGACATACTCCTCATCAAGTTCCACATTATTAGTCTCAATAATGAGCTTTCCGCCTTTGGGCATAGCTTCGCGTGAGTTTACAGCTAAGTTCATTACAATCTGTTCAATCTGGCTGGGGTCAGCTTTAATACTTCCGAGATCTTTAGAAAGCACAAATTCAAATACTATGTCCTCACCAAGCATACGCTGGAGCATGTTTTTGAAGTTTTCTATCACATGGTTTAAATTGAGAACTATCGGCTGAATCATTGCCTTGCGGCTAAAGGCTAAAAGTTGTTGTATGAGGGTTGTGGCATGGTCAGCTGCCTTTAATATCTGCTCTATATGGTTATGAATTGGGTCTTCTGGAGGCAGTTTCATTTCCAATATCTCAGCATAGCCAATGATTGAAGTGAGTAAGTTGTTGAAGTCATGCGCTACACCGCCAGCAAGCCGACCAATTGCTTCCATCTTTTGGGCTTGGATCAACTGTTGCTCAAGCTGCCTCTGTTCCGTCACATCCCGTATTATCCCTCGATACGCCACAATGTTACCTTTATCATCACGCACAGCGTTTGCGGTTACAAGCACAATCACTTTCTGACCATCTTTTCTTTTCAAAATCAATTCATAATCTTTCACAAATCCTTGCTCTGCAATTGCTTGCTGATACTTTTCTCTATCTTGAGGATTGAAATAGAGGTCTTGGGCAATATCAATCTCCAGAAGATCTTCTTTGAAAGAATATCCAAATAACTCAACGCCGGCGGGATTAATATCCACCAATTTGCCTTCTGGTGTGGAGATGAAAACGACATCTTTTGATTCTTCAAACAGAGTGCGGTATTTCTCTTCAGATTTTCGAAGTAGCTCCTCCGCTCGCTTGCGCATCAACGCTTCCACAAAGGCTACGGATAGGCTTTCCACAGCTTCTTGATCAGCGGGCCCATACCCCGATTCTTTGTTGGCTAAACCGATCATACCGATAGTCCTACCCCCATGTTTCAACGGAACGCCCAGGAAAGAAGTCAGCAGCGGATGACCTTCGGGAGTCCCGCCGTGGTCGGGATGGGAGGCAGGGTCGTTGACTATCTGGGATTCTTCGTCCTTGAGTACTCTGCCCCAGATTCCGCGGACTTCCATGTCCTTGATCATCACCACTGCATCCGACTTCGGCATTCTACAGGCATCCCAGCCTGGATCACTCAAGGCAATGGTATCAAAGCGACCGGCCTGAGTCACTTCGCCGATGAAACCGAACTTGCTACCGGTCAACTCCTCGGCCACGGCAAGGCACGTGCGGCCAACTTCTTCATCGCTTTCACACACCAATGCCTCTTGAAACACCTTGTTGATGGCGTCCAACACGGCATTTTGCCTGAGGACTTGCTCCTCTGCCCGCTTGCGTTCGGAAGCCTCCAAAGCCAGCGAAACCATATCAGCAATCGAGACCACAAAATCTTTTTCTTCAAGTGTCCATTCTCTCTTCGGTCCTGTATGTTCGTGACAGACAACACCAACAACCTTTCCATGAAGCCAAATGGGAACATCCATCATTGAAGTGATTCCAAAGGGTTTTAAATACCCCTCAGTGAATTCGTTGGTGCGGGGGTCAGTGCGGGCGTCATTTGCCGCTATGGTACGGCTCTCTTCCAATGCCCGAAAGTATCTGGGATACTGTTTGGCTTGAAGCCTTAATCCCTTTTCATGAAAGTTCTCGCTCAGTTTGTATAGGTCTTCACAGATAATTTCTGAGCGGTCTTCGTTGAAAAACCAAACACTGGCCCGCTCCACTCCCAGCGTCTTAGAATCCACCTCATTTATCCTTTTCAGTGCTGAGCCTAAGTCGGAGTTATCCATTTTCGCTAATTCCAGAAGTGCTGTTTGATAGTTGATAACTTGTTCCGTTCTTTTTCTCAACGCCTCCCCTGCTCGCTTGTGCTCGGTGATGTCAGTTACTGTTCCAAGGATGGCGCTCTCTCCCCCATATCTTATTAATCTTGTCGTTAATATCGCCTCGAGTCTTTTACCTTCTTTGGAAATAAGTGTAAATTCGTATGGAGGGACCTTTTCACCCTTCATATGCCTGCTGAAATTTGCCTTTACTAAGTCTATAGATTCTGGCGCGATCAAGGTTAGGAAATCGAAATCAGGAGAGTAAAACTCTTCCCTTTTGTATCCCATAATCTCTTCGCCTTTCTTATTGGCATATACTATTCCGCCTTTCTTGTTGATAAAAATCATGTTTGGCGACTGTTCTGCAAGGCTCTTGAATTTCTCCTCGCTCTCTCGCAGTGCTTCCTCCGCCCGCTTGCGCTCGGTTTCTGCTACTTCCGACTCAGCAATTCGTTGGCGCATTTCCGCCAATTTCTTTATTAGTTTTTTTGTCTTATCTTCATCTTTCATCTTGTGTGCCCCCTAAAATAATCAGTAATTTTAGGTAACTACTACTAATCACTTCAAGGCTTTAACGTTCATAGCCGAAGTGTATAGTTGGTAGTTGTCCCGGCCCTCTTCCTTGGCGTGGTACATGGCGATGTCGGCATTCTTTATCAGAGCATCAGCATCTTCACCGTCCCTGGGGTAGACGGCAATCCCAATGCTGGTGGTGATACGGAGTTCGTGGCCATTAAACACAAATGGCTCTCGAAAGGCTTCTAGGATTTTTACGGCAAGCTCGGCTATCTCTTTTACCTGAGCGATTTCTGGTAATAATAGCAAGAATTCGTCGCCCCCCATGCGGGCGATGGTATCGCTCTTACGCAGAAGCCTTGTCAGTCGATCGCTAACAGCTTTCAGCAACTGGTCTCCCACACTGTGCCCCAGTGTATCATTAATGTCCTTAAATCGATCCAGGTCGAGCAGCATCACGGCTACCTTTCGTTGCTTGCGGTGTGCGTGAGTCAGCGCTATGGTAAGACGGTCAATGAACAGCAACCGATTGGGCAAGCCGGTCAGGGCGTCTTGATAAGCCAACTGCTTGATGGTTTCCTCCATTCGCTTGCGCTCAGTGATCTCTCTAGCGACGGCTTGGAATCCTACAACCCGCCCCCCCTCCATAACCAATTGAACGTTCTGTCCTAGCCATATCTCTTTTCCATCCTTGGTAATAGCTGGTAATTCATGATAGGTACTGGGAATCTTCTTCACTAATTGCAATTTATAAAACTTCTCTGCATCCTCCCTATAGTCTAGTCTAATAAAATCAAGATAATGTTTTCTTATGAGTGCTCCCTCAGAATATCCCAGCATTTTAACAGTAATAGGGTTGAAAAAAGTAAGACGACCAGTCTCATCGGTTTCATAAATGATATCGCTGGCATTCTCTATAAAGTGTCGGTAACGTTCTTTGCTCTCACGTAGCGCCTCCTCGGCTCGCTTGCGCACGATAATACCAGCCAGTGTATTGGCAATCGCGGTTAGGAATTCCTCCTCTTTTTGATCGCGGTGGTGCCCTTCTCTCAAATACATATTTATCACTCCAAGTGTCCTCCCAGCGAACAGGATAGGGACACAGTAGTGACCGTGAGGAGTAATCCCTTCATACTGGGTCTTATGGCGATCGTCGAGACGATCAGCAAATTGTATCTCCCGCATCAATGCTGCTCGCCCGCAAAGGCATTTGCCAAAGGGAATCAGGGCACATGTCTTTTGATGAAGTTCAGCAAGTCCGCTTTGGGCTTTCATTACCAAGACCTTAGGATCATCTTCAACAAGGAATACGCTACCCCTTGCCTCAAAGGCAAACCAGGGGATTGAAAGGATAATGTCAAGCGCGAGCTTCAGGAGTTCTTCGAGAGGGATATTTTCCAGCGAGAGGTGCAGAAACGAGTTTATCACGGTCTGGGTATCGTAGTTTCGTTGGATTTCCGCCTCCGCCCGCTTGCGCTCGGTGATGTCTCGTGCGATGACCTGAAAGCCTATAATCTTCCGGCCCTTTTTCATTAAACTAACATGGATTTCGGCCCAGTGGGCAGCTCCGTCCTTACGAAGCCATGTAATCTCAAACGGCTTTGGTAGTTTTCCCTTTATGAGGGAATTGAACACCTTTGCGTACTTCGGGATGTCCCTAGCGCGTAAGGTTGGAAGTTTTGAGAAGTGTTTCCCAACGATTTCGCTTTTAGAAAAGCCTGAAATATTTGTAAAAGCATTATTGCATGATGTAACTATGCCCCTCAGGTTAACCGTTGCAATGCCATCTGGAGCCGTTTCAACAATATTTCTATACTTTTCTTCTGACTCACGTAGCGCCTCCTCGGCTCGCTTGCGCTCGGTGATGTCTCGTTGGAGTTGTTCATTGGCCATTTCAAGTTCGGCTGTGCGCTGCTCTACCATCTCTTTCAGTCGCTCTGAGTACTCCTTCAACGCTTCTTCCGCCCGCTTGCGCTCGGCGTTTTCATCAGCCAATTCCAAGGCGTTTGAAATGTGCTGTGCGAGGTTTCTTACGGATGGAATGAAGTATTCGGCCAGGTCGGTGGAGGACATGTTGAGGGTGCCTATGATCTTTCCATGTCGCTTCAACGGCGTCAGGATGGAGGGCATCTTCTCGAACCCCATAGTCTTTGATATCAGGGAGGCTAGCCGCCGCGGAAACAATTCGCCTATTATGTCGCTAACGTTGACTTGGAGAGTTTTTCCTTCTCTTACAACCTGACTGTAGATGCTTGACTTGTTTACGTCAATCTTGTACCCTCCTACCCGGAGCCCGGTCACCTTCTCCCCCGCCTTCAACTTCCCGGGAGGTACTGATACTTCCACGACTCTAAGCGACGAGCCATCATCCGTCAACAACAGGATGCTCATGGTGTATCGTCTTGACTGCGCAAACTCCTCCTTCACGGTCCTGTAGATCTCAGCCTCGTCCAACACGCCATGTATCTTCGCTGACACATTCTCCGTGAAGTGGATGATCTCGATCAGATCACGCAGCGCTTTATCCATCTGTTCCCATTCTTTCATCATTTACCCCTTCTCCGCCCGCTTGCCTGCCCCGTTGAATAAAACACCTTGTATGCACATTAACCCCGTGGAATAGAAATGTTTCTTAACGTTGTAGAGATTCCACAAGATTAACCATTCCACGGGGCCTGCCTGTTCCTGCCCATTCCTGCCTCGCTGGCAGGCAGGTGGCAGGTGGGTGGCCTCCAACGAATCCAGCTCTACAATGAGCTGATCTTTAGGTTTCTCTTTATCTTTCATATATCTTTCCCTATTGTCAAAGCTTCAATTTCGAATAACATATTTCAATATCTCTAAGAATTTTGTTACTTTTCAACAAATAGGGGGCAAAACTTATGTCACGAGGGTAACTATTAATTTCTTCCTCCATTGGTTTCACTGACTAATATTTTTTTAATTCTCCCTCCCTTTATATATCAAAATATATTTAAAAACATAATTATTGTCAAGATTTGTATAAATTACTAGTGCTCTGGGAATTGATACCACTTACCCTCTGAGCCCATCTCCACTTTAAATTAAAAACTTAAAACGCAAAAGGTAAAATTGTCAGATGTTGATTCTAACTTATTTTTCTTTTTCTTCGATATGATGCTTTATAGTTTTACCTTTAACTAAATAAATTACATCTTCGCTAATATTAGTCGCATGATCAGCAATTCTTTCCAGATGGCGTCCAACTAAGATTAAGTCTACCGCCCTTCTTATGGTGGTTGGATCCTGCATCATATAAGTCAAAAGCTCACGGAATATCTGATCATTCAGATTGTCGACTTCATCATCTCTCTGGCAAACATTTCTAGCCAAATCTTCATCCCGATTGACTAAGGCATTAATGGAATCTTTGACCATATTCTGAGCTAAAGTTGCCATCCGGGGAATGTCAATCAAGGGCTTTAAAAGAGGCAACTTGAGTAATTCTAAGGTTCGCTGAGCAATATTTACTGCTTGATCGCCTATTCTTTCCAGTTCGCTGACAATCTTCATTGCCGAAGTAATAAACCTTAGATCAACAGCCATTGGTTGTCTAAGAGCTAAAAGTCTCAGACATAATTCGTCAATTTCTATATCTAAAAGGTTAATGGTTTCTTCTCTTTTTAAAACTTCCTGGGCTAATTCTTCTTTTCGGTCTTTTAAACCTTTAACTGCCAGAGCAATTGACTCTTCAACCAGACAGGCCATTCTCAATAATTTTTCTTTTAATGTCCTTAACTCCTCATCAAAATGCCTTTCCATCCCAAAACCTCCGTTTTAAATCCTAAATTCCAAATCCCAATTATTTGGTCATTGGTCATTTTTATATGTATGTAAAGCAAGTTTCTTTAAGCAAGGCTAAAGCCTTGCCTCACATAAGAACATAACCACACAGACACTTAGGCACCTAGGCACAATCTGTCATCTGTTTTATCCAAATCTCCCAGTTATATAATCTTCGGTCAGCTTATTGGATGGATTGGTAAATATCTTATCTGTTTTATCAAATTCAATTAATTCCCCCATCATCACAAAGGCAGTATAATCAGATACTCGTGCTGCCTGTTGCATATTGTGGGTGACAATAACGACTGTATAATTTTTTTTAAGCTTTTGAATAAGATCCTCAATCTTCGCTGTGGCTATAGGATCGATGGCTGAGCAAGGCTCATCGAATAATATCACTTCAGGTTCAACTGCTAATGCTCGGGCAATGCACAATCTTTGCTGCTGTCCGCCAGAAAGAGTGAAAGCATTTTCCTTAAGTCTATCTTTAACTTCGTCCCAGAGAGCCGCATTTTTAAGACTTTTTTCTACTATTTCTTCAATTTTTCTTTTATTTTTCAGTCCATTTATTCTTAATCCATAGGCAACATTATCAAAAATTGATTTGGGAAAAGGATTAGGCTTTTGAAAAACCATTCCGACTCTCCTTCTAATTTCGACTACATCTACTTTAGGCGAGTAAATATTTTTCCCATCTAAAAGAACCTCCCCTTCAATTTTTTTTCCAGGAATAACATCATTCATTCTGTTTAAGGTTCGAATAAAAGTTGATTTACCACACCCTGAGGGTCCAATAATAGCTGTCACCTGATTTGCTGGACAGACTATATTTATATTTTTCAAAGCTTGATTATTTCCATAATAAAAATTTAAATTTTTAGTTTCAACCTTAGCTTTGAAATTCATTATTTACTCCCTTCTTTTTCTTCTTAATCTATATCTAATAATAATTGCTGTCATATTCATCCCTAAAACCAGAACAATTAATACCAAAGCTGTGCCATAAGCTAGGGGCCTGACCAGAGATATGGAATGATGCTGGGTAGCCAAGACATAAAGATGGTAAGGTAAAGCCATAAACTGGTCGCCCAGTGATTTAGGTAGAAAAGGAAGATAAAAAGCGGCACCAGTAAACATTATTGGGGCTGTTTCACCAGCAGCTCGGGCTAATCCTAACACAGTTCCAGTAAGCATGCCCGGAAGAGCATAGGGTAGAACATTAGTACGGATAGACTGCCATTTGGTAGCCCCTAAAGCCAAAGCTCCCTCACGATAGGAATTAGGGATAGCTTTCAAGGCTTCTTCACTCGCAGTAATTGTCCAAGGAAGGGTAAGTAGACCTAATGTTAATCCAGCAGAAAGAATAGATGTTCCGAATCTCAAAATATTGACAAATAAAATAACTCCAAACAGACCATAGACTATTGAGGGCACACCGGATAGATTTCGGATAGATAATCGGATGATCCGAGTGAGCTTAGTTTGTTTGGCATATTCATTTAAATAGATAGCAGCAAACATACCCAAAGGCACAGCCAAAATAGCAGTAACAATGGTCACTAAAAAAGTACCCATTATGGCTGGAAAAATTCCACCTTCAGTCATACCGCGTCGAGGCGGCTTAGTAAGGAATTCCCAACTGATAACTCCTGCACCTTTACTGAAAATATCATAAAGAAAGATTAATAAAACAGCAAGTACTAAATAGATACAAATACGCAAAATAAAAAAACCAGCGAACTCTGCTATTTTTTTCTTGTTCATTGCTCTCGCTCCTGATATTTATGAAGGATAATATCTGAAGCTAAATTTATAACAAAAGTCATAATAAATAAAACCAATCCAATAGCAAAAAGAGCATAGTAATGAGTGGTATAATAGGGAACTTCGCCCAATTCAATTGCAATATCAGCAGTCATAGTTCGGATGGAACTTAAAAATCCCTTAGGAAAGGCTCGCGCATTGCCAGTCGCCATAAGTACAGTCATTGTCTCTCCAATAGCCCGGCCCATGCCGAGCATAATAGAAGCGATAATTCCTGAAAGAGCAGCAGGAATCTTGATTCGGATTAAGGTCTGCCAACGTGAAGCACCTAAGGCTAAAGAAGCTTCGCTATAGGCACTGGGTGCAGCATTAAGCGAGTCTTCAGAAAGGCTGATAATTGTTGGTAGAGCCATGATTGCCAACAAAATCGAACCATTGACTGTATTCAAGCCATGGCTTACACCAAAAACTTTAGCAATTACTGGTCCAAAAAGGACAATTCCTAAAAACCCTACGACAACTGAGGGAATCCCGGCTAAAATCTCAACAATTGGTTTAACGATTTCTCTAACTCTCCAATGAGCGACATCAGAAAGGTAAGCAGCTACACCAATACCTATGGGAATAGCAATGACTAAAGCGCCAAAAGTAACCATAAGTGTGCTAACTATCATTGAGAGAATACCATATTCAGCTTTAACTGGAGAGGTAGGGTCCCAGTTTTTACCCGTTAAAAATTCTATAATATTTATTTCTCTAAAAGCAGGAAAAGATGTGAAAAGCAGTAAGCCAAAAATGCCTATTAAAACTAAGACAGCTAAAATTCCATTGGTAAAGAAAAAAGCCTTGATAGCTGATTCTTTGAGTCTAGCAAGGTTTATTTTCTTCATTTCCTCCCTATGGTAGCTTATGGAGTCAATTTTTAAATATCAAAAAATTATTACAATTATGTTACAAATGTGTTACAAATGTGTTAAGTAAATATGGGTTTTCAAAGGACTTTAAATGATATTTTCAAGGCAACGGGATTTCAATATACATATAAGGATAGAATAAAAATACTAAATACTAAATACTAAATACTAAATTCGAAATCCTAAACAATATCATCCCGAGCACTCGGGACCAATGACCAAAACAAAATTTATCTTAATATGTTTTGAGATTAGAACATTTGGATTTTGAATTTGTCTAGATTTTAGATATTAGGATTTAGGATTTAACTTATTGAGGATGTAAAGCTAAAAAAATAATGCTTGAAGATCCCCATCACAACCGGGTTTTCAAAGTTGAAAACGCTCTAAATGTTAGAAATAAAAAATGGGCAGGATTAATTTTATAATCCTGCCCAGCAACTTTGCTAAAAGAAACTACTTCCAGTTCTTTTCGTTTTGGGTCTTATAACTGGGACCAATGGTGAAAAAACCTTCTCTTTCCACTATTTTTTGCCCCTCTGGACCCGTTTCAAACTTGATAAAATCTAAAATAGCACCTTTAGGCTTGCCATTAGTTGATTGGAAAAGAGGTCGAGATATAGGATAATTACCAGAGTCAACAGCTGCTTTATCTAAAGGAGAATAAGCAGGTGAATTGATATCTTTAGAAACTTTCAAAACTTTAATGCCTTCTCTTACCTTTCCAGTAGCTTTATCATAAACGTAGCTCACACCAACATACCCAATACCAGATTCGTCCTGAATTACACCCTCTACTATTTGGGCATTACCATTCATCTGCTTCATATGAGGGGAATAATTTTTGTTACCCAGAACATGTTCCTGAAAGAAGACATAAGTTCCAGAATTCGACTGCCTTCCATAAAGGGAAATTGGCTTATCAGGCCCACCAACTTCTTTCCAATTCTTAATTTCTCCTCGATAAATAGCGCCTAGTTGATCAATTCCCAGCTTTTCAATTGGATTACTTTCATTAACAATAATACTCACTCCATCAACAGCAATGATAAAGCAACGAGGCTTTGCCCCTTTTTTCCAGGCTAAATTGATTTCTTTTTCTCTCCATGGCCGGGAATGATTGGCAATATCGCAGGTGCCATTAATTAAAGCTGCAATACCAGTTCCTGAACCTCCACCTAAAACAGCAATTGGAGTTTCTGGATGTTTTTCCATATAAACTTCAGCCAGGATTTGGACTAAATTAACTAAAGTGTCGGACCCTTTGATCTGAATCATTCTTTGCTTGGCTAATGTGAAACTACCAGCAAAAACAAGGCCTGAACAAATGAGACTTATTAAAAGTAATCTTCTAAAATTCATTTTAAATTCCTCCTTTTTTAAATTTTAGAATGTATAATAAAAAGTTAGATTAAACACTATATCATCTCTCTTCTCTGGATCAGCATAAGTATAGTACCAGATGTTGGGCTGAATTTTGAAGCTACTGTTAACAGGAATAAAATCCACTCCAGCAATAATTAAATTAACTTCGTCATCTTCAACTTCTGTATTAGGCTCGTAGCGGTCATATCGAGCAAATAAACTTAATTTATCTGGAATAGCAGCATATCTCCCATAAACTGAAAAGCCCGATCTATTAAACTGGCTACCATCTATTTTATTGATGTCACTATCATAAACAAACCATTCTCCTCCTAAGACCAAGCCCTGCATCATTTCAAAAAATACATCAGCTTTATAAGTTAAAGCATTTTTATTTTCATTCTGTTTTTCGTAATCAATATAACCCACTAAAGAAAAACCAGGAATAGGAATTAAATGGAGCTGTCCCATAAATTTTTTATATTTGTCTTTTTCTGGATGAGAATAGTGGGAGCCATTACTAACCATAAAAGCATATCTTATTTCTTTGGAAATAACCCCTGATAAACTAATTCCAAGATCAGCACTGGTGGCATCAATGCTTTTGCCTGTGACATCTTTATAATTATCCATTAGTGTCTTAGCAACACTTCGATAGCCCCATTTTTTCTCAGCAATAGGGCTCCAAGTCAGAGTTTCAGTCATACCTACTTTAATTTTTGATTTTGGAATGAGATTTTTCCATTCCAAAAAAAGGTGTTTGACAAAGGGTCTGAATTTGTCGTCAGCTTTGCGATCAGCATCATAACGGAATCTGAATTTAACATTATCACTGATTTTATTTTCGTAATTAAAGTAAGCTCTTCTAAAAAAGAAACGATTATTATTATCTTTTCGAGCTGCAGTCAGGTAACCATTACCAGTTATATCATAAGCATAGTCATAATAAATTGTCATTTTCCAACTTTGCTTAGCAGGAAGTCTTGGTGTTAACCCTAATAAAACTAAACCAAAAATTAAACCCAGCCTGATAATTTTACTCGTTTTACTTTCTTTCATATTGAGCTATCCTCCTTTTCAATTATAATTTTTATCTCCTTAGCAACCTTTAAAAATTTCACCTCCTTTCCCTTGCTGAGATTAAGGAGATATGCTTTTTTAAGGATTAAAGGATAATTTATTAATGTTAAGAAATGATAAAGATGAAGTTAAGATTGGATTAAATTTTAATCCCTCAGATTGTGGTCAAAAATGGTCTTCTCAACTCACAAATGTAAACAATAAGAATTCTTTTTCTAAAAAAGTGTATACTCCTTCGGAGTTCAAAAAGGATGGTTTACGAGTCAAATTTAAAGGAAGAATAAGATATGACCTCGCAAGTTTTCATATGTGGGGATACATAATTGAAATAATAGAGATTAAGAAATTATGAAATTCTCATTTTTGCACTATTTTTCTGCCACAGCGGAAAATTAATTTTATGCTAAAATCACTATAATTTTTTCTTAATTAAAGAAATCTTGACAAGTTCCTTTAAACTACATAAATTATAAAGTATATGGAAAGGTATAACTTGGCATTTCTAACAAAGAGAATTTACGAGTCTAAATTTTCTTTTTTCACTTTAAAAACATTGCGAGATATTTTAGAGATAAAAAAAGAATCTACATTGTTTAGTGTAATAAAAAGACTGTTAAAATCAGAGATATTAATAAAACTTGAAAAAGACAAATATTTATTGAAAGGAGAGAAAATTAATGATTTTGCCTTAGCTAATTTTATTTATCAGCCCTCTTATATTTCTTTTGAAAGCGCCTTAAATTTTTATGGAATTCTTTCTCAGTTTCCCTATGAGATTACCAGCGCTACCACGAAAAAAACGGCTAAAAAAATCTTTCAAGGGCGAATATTTGTTTATACTAAAATAAAAAAAGAATTATTTTTTGGCTATGAGAAAAAAGAGAATTTTATTATCGCCGTTCCAGAGAAGGCGCTTTTAGACCAATTATATTTAAGCAGTAAGGGTTTCAAAAGAATAAATCTCGATGAATACGATTTAGAAGATTTGAATATTTCAAGATTAAAGAACTATTTAAAAAAGTATCCTGAAACTCGACAGTTTAAAAATGCAATTAATCTTTTAAAAGAGGCACTTAAAATATGATAACAAAAGAACAAATTAGTTATCTTTCGAGGAAAAAGAAAATAAATGAAACTACAATTTTCAGAGAATACCTTCAAATTCTATTCCTAAGCCAGTTATATTCGAAAAAACAAAGCCGTAACATCTTTTTTAAAGGTGGAACAGCTTTACATTTGATTTACAATGCCCCTCGTTTTTCAGAAGATTTAGATTTTACAGTAGAGTTAGACGAAAAAGAATTTTTAGCTTTTATTCAAGGTTTATTTGAAGAACTATCAAAAAAAGAAGTGATCAAATTTAAAGAAAAGAAAACACTAACTGGAAAGAAATTTTTACTTAAAGCAATACCTGGAATTTTGCACTACGAAACATTTGTAAATTTAGATTTCTCCTTTAGGGAAAAGGTAATTTCTCCTCAAAAATCAATCATTGAAACTGATTATCCTGTGCTCTTTACATCCTATATCTGGCATCTCTCAAAAGATGAGATATTTGCCGAAAAAATCAGGGCTTTAGTGACTAGAGTTAAGGGAAGAGACTTTTATGATTTATGGTATCTTTTGACTCAGGGTGCGAAGTTAGATAAAGATTTAGTCCAGGAGAAACTTAAATATTATGGTTTAGAGAATATTAAAAAAGAAGAAATTTTAAAGAAGATTCAAGAATTTTCTAAAAGAGAATTTATTTTAGATGTTCGTCCTTTTGTTTCTCTTGAACAAAGAGATAAACTTTCAGATTTTTTTGACTATATAAAAGATTATTTAATAAAAAACCTTTAAAACTTCCACTAGTGATGCAAAATTATCTATTTGGATTCACCGCTTGACATTTATTTTTTCATTGTGTTAAAACCAAAAGGGGTTTTGAGTGCAGTTTGGAGAGAAAATCTACAAAAGTGATTCGAATTCAGAAAGAAAAGTAATTCCCAAAGTTTCGGTTACGCTTAATGAGCACGAAATATACTCAAAAGAGCAAAAGCACACTCTCATTAGAGGTATATCCGAACAGTTCGGATATAAACGAGTTATACGCCATAACCCACATGAGGAATAACAATGCAAATTGATCGAGACACAATAATAAAAGAAATTCAGCGTGTTGCACGAGAGAAGGGAGTAAAACAACTTACTCGTTCAGAGTTCTCTGCTGAGAGTGGAATTTCTTCCTGGCATATATATCAGGTATTCGATGGGTGGCGTGAAGCTTGTAGATTCGCTGGTTTGGAACCATATTATCAAAACATACCCATTGATGACGATGATTTGTTTGAAGAAATGCGCCATATTTTCATAAGTTATGGTGGAATGTACCAGAACAAAATTTGACAAGTTATGCAAATATAGTGTTGATACTTACAAGAAACGCTTTGGCAAATGGCACGAGGTTTTATTTGCATTCCGCCAATGGCTTGAACGCAAAGAAATAGAATTCCGATTTATCGATAAGTTACCCCCTGTTTCAAGCGGTAAGGTTACAAAAGGTAAAATGTCAAAAGGGCAGGATATACCAGAGGTTCAACACTGGCAAAGCATTGGTGGTACTGCTTATGGTCCATTTTTAAACTTTCGAGGTTTGCAACACGCACCGCTCAATGAGCAGGGTGTTGTATTCCTTTTCGGTATGGTTTGCTTCGAGCTTGGCTTTGTAGTAGAAGCTGTGCGAACCGACTATCCAGATTGTGAGGCCAAACGTCGTGTTGATAAGAAACGAGACAAATGGGAGAGAGTAAGGATTGAGTTTGAATTCAGATCTAGTCATTTCAAGGAACATGGGCATAAACCAGAATTGTGTGACGTTATAGTCTGTTGGGAACACGATTGGCCAGAATGCCCTCTGGAGGTTATAGAACTGAAATCAGCGATAAAAACTCTCAACGAATAATATATGTGGGTTATAGGCGTATAACAGAGTGTATCTGGTTCGGGCTTTCAGCCCTCACCCAAATCGCCTTCGGCGGAACTTCAGATACACGCAAACCGTCAGATTGTGTGAAAAGTGAGGATAAAGTAAATTCATTTTTGTTAAAGAAAGTATTTTATTGCTTTTCTCAAATGAAAATCTCAAAATACATGAAAAAATCTCTTTTGTCCCCTTAATTATGTTATTTTTGAGGACTCTTCCTATAAAAACTGCCTCTTTTAACCTATCTAACCCTATTATATTAAGCACCCTTTTTATATTGTATGCAAGAACTGTTAAAGCCATCTCTGCTCCTGTTTTCTCTTTTCCCCTCATCAGCATATATCCCTGATTAAATCCTCTCTTCATCGTGCCAAATATATGCTCAGTCATCAGATTCCGCTTCTTTACCTTATCCCTTTCTCTCTTCACCCTCTCCTTCATCTCTTCAAGCACTTCCTCATACTCCCAACGATAGATAATCCGACCATTTTTATTTTTAGTGCGGAAGTAGAATAAAAGTTGTGTATGAGGGAGGTTTTTAT
>JBHIEE010000069.1:0-14853 GCA_046760445.1 Candidatus Aminicenantia bacterium | reverse complement strand
ATAGAATTATACCAGTGTGATGAAGCATTTGAAAGAGTTTTCACACAGTCTGACGTTTTGCGTGTATCTGAAGTCGCCGAAGGTGATTTGGGTGAGGGCGTAAGCCCAAACCAGAAACACGCTGTTATACGCTGTTTTGGTCATTATAATTTTTTACTCACGATCATAAACTCGACAGATCCATACTTTATTGGTTCTTTACTAAAAGGATTTGCTCCTAATATCACCTCAAAACCATGTTGTTCTAATACCCATTTCAACTCTGGAAATGAATAACTACGATCGCTACATTTGATTATCCTCTTTTGACCGTCTTTTTGGGTTATTTCTTCTTCAAATTCCACACGACATGTCATAGGGTCAAATTTTTCATCTCGAAAAAGATTTAAAGCAGTAAGAATAAATATTCCCTGTTTTTTTAAGGATTTGTGAACGGTTTTTAATATCTTATAATTTTCAGTATCATCTTCAAGTAATCCAAAAGCTCCTTCACAAAGGCATATGGCTGCGTCAAATTCATTTTCAAAAGGCAACTCTCTTGCATCACAAACTCTAAAATCAACTTGAACATTTTTTCTTTTGGCAACTTCTTTTGCAGCTTTAATTAAGCCAGGTGATAAATCTATGGCGGTAATATTCTTATAACCTTTAGTTGCTAAGCTAATGGCATGACGTCCAGTCCCACACCCAACATCAAGAATTTTCATTTCAGGATTAGTTAAATACTCTTTAATCATCCACTTAACCTCATTTTCAGTATTTTTTGTGAAGGGATATTCTTCGTATTCAATCCCCATTTCTTCAAATAGCTCTTTATACCATTTAGGATTCATACTTTTGCCCCTTTTTTGACCAAAATGGCGTATAACTCGCTCATATCTGCATTGCATATATACTCATTCTGAATGCCATTTATATCCCTGGATGACAATATAATTCGGATTATAAAGTAAGTTTTTATTTAGATTTAATTTTATAGAATTTTCTTTTTCCAATTTTGAGAATTACTTCCTTTTTAAGGTCTATTCTTAATGAAATATTGTCAACTCTTTGTCCATTCAAATAAACTCCACCTTGTTGAATAAGTCTTTTTGCTTCTTTTCGGGAAGGGAGGATATGTTTATCAACCAATAAATCAACAATATTCATTTCTTTTTCAGAAACTTTTATTTCTTCTATTTCCTCTGGGAGTTCCTTATATTTAAAAACTCGGTCAAATTCTGCAGCAGCTTTTTCTGCATCTTCTTTGCTCCAAAAATCAGAGATAATCGATTTAGCCAATTCTGATTTTGCTTCTTTTGGATGTTTTTTCCCTGATTTTATGTTTTGCCTTAATTTATCAATTTCAACTAAAGATAAATCAGTTAATAGTTCATAATACCGGAACATTAATTCATCTGAAATTGACATTATTTTTCCGTAAATTTCATTTGAAGGTTCAGTGATACCAACATAGTTTCCTAAGCTCTTGCTCATTTTTTCCACGCCATCTAATCCTTCTAAAAGCGGCATAGTGATTATTACCTGGGGTTCCTGATTATACTCTCTCTGAATTTCCCGACCAACTAATAGATTAAATTTCTGGTCAGTTCCACCTAATTCCACATCAGCTTTTAAAGCCACCGAATCATAAGCCTGCATTAAAGGATAGAGTATTTCATGGACAGAAATAGGCTGATTGGATTTTATTCTCTGGGTAAAATCATCACGCTCTAAAATTCGAGCCACAGTATATTTTGAGGTTAAGTGAATAAGATCAAAGCTGGTTAGTTTAGCCAGCCAGCGGGAATTGAAATCAATGGTTGTCTTTTTTGGGTCGAGTATTTTAAATATCTGCTCCTTGTAAGTTTCAGCATTTTTTAAGATTTCCTCCTTGGTCATTGGCGGTCTGGTTGAAGACTGTCCCGATGGGTCACCAATCAGACCAGTAAAATCACCAATCAGGAAAACGACCTGATGACTCAAATCCTGAAAATGCCTCATTTTTCGAAGGAGCACAGTATGCCCCAAGTGAATATCAGGCGCAGTAGGATCAAATCCTGCTTTGACTTTAAGTGGAGTCTTTTCTTTTATTGACTTTTCGAGCTTTTTTAGGAGTTCATTTTCCTGAATTATTTCGACGGTTCCTTTTTTTATGTATTCTAACTGTTCACTCGCTGACAACTTCTTTTCCTTCGTCATTTTTTAACTCAAAATTAAATTATTCTCTAATATAAACCTTTCTTCCTCTGACTTCAAGTTTTCCTTCAAAAAATAGTCTCACTGCTTCAGAATAGATTTTGTGTTCTTGTTCCAAAATTCGGGCTGATAAAGTATCCTCAGTATCATACTGAAAAACCGGTACCACTGCCTGAATGATAATTGGTCCAGCATCAACTTCTTCAGTGACAAAGTGGACTGTTGCCCCTGAGAATTTGACTCCCCAGTCCAAGGCTTTTTTTTGAACATGAAGACCAGGAAAAGAAGGTAAAAGAGCAGGATGAATGTTCATTATCCTGTTTTTAAATTGATTGACAAAATAGGGAGTTAAAATTCTCATATAACCAGCAAGACAGATTAAATCAACTTCTCTCTTCTTTAATTCTTCGACTACTCTTTGGTCATATTCTTCCCGTGAAGAGAAATCTTTGGGATCAAGGAAAAGGGTTTTCAGCCCTCTCTCTCTGGCAATTTGAAGACCAGGAGCGTCTTTCTTGTTACTGAAGACTAAAACAATCTCAGCATTTATTTTTCCAGCTAAAATCGAATCATGAATCGCCTTAAAATTTGATCCTCGACCAGAAATCAAAACACTAATTTTTCCTTTTTTCTTGGGACTGGTAAAAATTTCATTTTCCATTTATTATCCCCCAATTATTAAAAATTAAAAATCAAAAATAAAAAATCAAAATTCAAAGTTAAAAAGCAAATTAATAGGCACATAGACACAAAGTTTTTATTCATTTATCGATTTCCTTTGTGCCTCTATATATAAATAATTTTTTCTTTACCTGATTTTATTTGGCCGATTATCCAGTATTTTTCTTTTTTATCTTCCAGATGGGCAATGACTTTTTCTTTATTATCAGGATGACAGATTAAAATCATTCCAATTCCCATATTAAATGTTCTGAAACTTTCTTCCTGATCAAGATTAGCTTCTTTAATTAAAAAATTAAAGATTGGTAAGATTTTCCAGGAATTTAATCTGATTTCTGCCTGAAGATTTTCAGGTAAAATGCGAGCCAAGTTGTCAGTGATTCCTCCGCCAGTAATGTGAGCCAGTCCAGTTAATAATTCTCCTTCTATCAAATCAATTATTGAGGACAAATAACATCTATGAATAGCGAGGAGTTCTTCAGCCACTGTTTTACCTATTTCTCGAAGATAAGAATCTGGTTTTAATTTCAATTTTTCAAATATTATTTTTCGAGCAAGGGAGTAACCATTTGTATGTAGACCTGAAGAGGCGAGTCCAATAATTATATCTCCTGCGCTTATTTGAGAACCATCGATTATTTTGTTTTTTTCAACTACTCCAACAATAAATCCTGCTAAGTCATATTCTCCAGCACGGTAAAAATCCGGCATCTCAGCTGTTTCTCCTCCAATTAAAAGACAGTTGTTTTCTTTACAAGCAATAATAATACCTTTTACTATTTGCGCGACAACCTCTGGCTCCAGTTTTCCCATAGCCAAATAATCCATAAAAAACAGAGGTCGAGCACCCTGGACCAGGATATCGTTGACACAATGATTGACTAAATCTTGACCAATTGTGTGATGCTGGTCTGTCATAAAAGCAACTTTTAGTTTAGTTCCAACTCCATCAACACTGGAAACAAGGATAGGCTGAGTATATTTTTTTATAGGGAAAGGGAAAAATCCACCAAAATGTCCAATCTCTTTTTCAGAGTCGAGTCCAATCTCTTTAATTAGTTTTTTGATCCTTTTTACTGCTTCATTTCCCTTATCTACATCCACTCCTGCATCCTTGTAGCTGATTTTCTTTTTACTCATTTTTTTTTCCTCAAACCACATACATTATACATTGAGTAAAGAGTAAAGTGTAAAGAGTTAAGAGTTGTTTTTTTGCGATTTAATTTGGTATAAGGTTTATTTCTCACTTCACTCCTTACAGTTCACTATGAATAGTAAGGGGTTATTTTTTTAGTGATTTAATTAAGCCGGTGATCATTTTGTCAATTTCGTTCATTAGAAATGATAACTCTTGGAGATTGTCTTCTTTCAGATAATCTAATTTTTTAGATATTTCTAAATGAGTATCGAGCTCGCTTAATGAGCCCTGAGCCATGTGAAGAAATTGGACAAATTCTTTCTTGGTTTGTCGAGCTGCGCCTTCCCCAATGTTCGCAGGTATTGATATGGCAGCTCTTCTCATTTGATTAGCTAACCCATAAACCTCAATTTTCAGGAAGGATTTTGTTAGTTCATAAATTATTTGTACTAAGTTTATCGATTTCTGCCAAACATCCAATTTTTTATGAGGTTTATCTATCACTTTACTCCTTTCTCCTTTCTCTTTACTCCTTACTCTTCACGGTATATGAAATTTGGAATTTTTCATTTTGTTTTTTGTTTCATTCTACTGGATATTTGGACGTAAAACAAGCAAGACAGAATTCATCTTTATTTTTGACTGCCTTTAACATTCCTTCTAAACTTAAATAACCGAGTGAATCAGCTTCAATGAAATTGGTTATTTCAGAAAGAGAGTAATTGGCAGCAATTAATTCTTTTCTTGTAGGAGTGTCTATGCCATAAAGGCAGGGTCCAATGATTGGCGGAGAGCTGACCCGATAATGGACTTCTGCTGCACCTGCTGACCTGATTAATCGGACTATTCGTCGGCTGGTTGTCCCTCGCACAATAGAATCGTCCACCAGAACTACTCTTTTCCCTTCGATTAATTTTTTTATTGGATTCAATTTAACTCTCACACCGAAATGTCTAATTGATTCTTCAGGTTGAATAAAAGTTCGACCAACATAATGATTTCTAATAAGAGCCATTTCCAGAGGAAGACCGGATTGACGGTAATATCCTAATCCAGCCCATAGACCTGAGTCTGGTATTGGAACGACTATATCTGCTTTGGCTGGTTGTTCAATAGCCAATTTCTTACCGAGTTTAATCCTTACTTGGTTGACATTTTCTCCAAAGAGGAGGCTGTCAGGTCGAGCAAAATAAATATGTTCAAAAATGCAGAATTGATGTTTTTTCGAAGGTAGTTTTATCGAAGATACAATGCCTTTTTGATTAATAACTAATATTTCACCTGGTTCTATATCCCGAACATATTTGGCATCGAGTAAATCAAAGGCACAGGTTTCTGAAGAAATCAAATAAGAATTACTCATTCTGGCCAGAGAAAGTGGACGGAACCCATAGGGATCACGAACAGCAATTAATTTGTCTTGGGTAAGAATAATTAAACTGTATGCTCCTTTAACTTTTTTCAAAGCATTGACTAAAGCTAATTCAATTTCCTTTTCAGAAGATTGAGCGATAAGATGAAGAATAACTTCACTGTCAGTTGAAGACTGAAAAAGAGAACCTTTTTTGACTAAATCTTTTCTCAATTGGCTGACATTAACTAAATTTCCATTGTGGGCTAAGGCGATTTGACCCAAATAACTGTCAATAATAATTGGTTGGGCATTACGAAATGTAGTCTCACCAGTGGTTGAGTATCGAACATGCCCAATTGCTGTCCGTCCCTTTAATTTTTTAAATGAACTTTGATTAAAAGCATCTGCCACATAGCCCATATGTTTTTCTAAATAAAGGGTATTTCCATCTGAGGAGACAATTCCGCAGCTCTCCTGTCCGCGGTGTTGAAGAGCGTAAAGTCCCAAGAAAGTGAGGTAGGAAGCCTGTCGGGCATGGGATATTCCAAATACTCCACATTTTTCTTTTGATTTTTCCATCCCGTAATTTTGCTCTAAGAAAGAGTCAATTTAAAGAAATCAGGTAGAGTTTCTTTCCAAGTGTGATAGATTTTTTTTAGAGGGAGATTTATTAGCAATTTTCCCTTTTGCCTGATTTGAAATTTTTCTCCTTTTACTTGACCTATAATCTGGTAGGGGATTTGATGAGAGCGAGCTAATTTTTTAATCTCGTCAATTTTTGAAGAATTAGTACTAACAACAATTCTTGACTGGGTTTCTCCAAAAAGAAGAGCATCTGGCCGAAAATCATCCTCCAGATTAACTTCTACCCCCCACTTATTTTCACTCATAAAACAGCTTTCAGCCACGCAAACAGCAAGTCCTCCTTCTGAAATATCATGGGCTGAGTTAATCAATCCTTTATTTATTAATTCGAGACAGAAATCCTGGATCTTTTTTTCCTGAGATAAATTAATTTCTGGTGGTAGACCTTTTTCCTGATTAAAAATTGTTTTTAGGTATTCAGAACCACCTAATTCTTCTTTATTTTTACCTAAGAGAATAATATAATCGCCTTCATTTTTAAAATCAGGAGTCATTATTTTAGAGATATCATCAATCAAACCGACTATTCCTAAAACTGGAGTAGGGTACACAGGAACACCCATTGTTTCATTATAAAAACTGACATTTCCTCCAGTAACTGGAAGATTAAAAAACCGACAGGCTTCAGCCATCCCTTCTACCACCTCTTTAAATTGCCACATAATCTCAGGTTTTTCAGGATTACCAAAATTCAAGCAATTGGTCACTCCGAGTGGTTTTGCTCCTACGCAGGCTAAATTGCGACAGGCTTCAGCCACTGCAATTTGAGCTCCTCTTTTTGGGGCAAGATAGGTATAGAGAGAATTGCCATCAAGAGCTATACCTAAAGCTTTTTTTGTTCCTTTAATTCTTAAAACAGAAGCATCTCCTCCAGGCAAAAGAGCAGTATTAATCTGAACCATATGGTCATACTGCCTATAAATCCATTCTTTATCAGCAATCGTAGGAGAAGCCAGAAGTTTCAAAAATGTTTCGTTTAAATCCTTGGGAATGGGAATGAATTCTAATGTATTTACTTCCTTTAAGTAGGAGGGTTCTTTCACAGGTCTCTGATACACTGGACAATCTTTCACAATAGCACTCACAGGAATATCAACCACAATCTTTCCTTTTTCTTTCACCACCATTCGTCCCGTATCAGTGACTCTGCCTACTGTGATGGCATCCAGGTCCCATTTCTTGAAAATTTCCTTTACTTTTGCCTCATTTTCTCTTCTGGTAACTAAGAGCATTCTTTCCTGAGATTCAGAAAGCATTATTTCATAAGAATTCATTCCTTCTTCTCTTTTTGGAACCAAGTCTAAGTCAATTTCAATCCCAGAGTGAGATTTATCCGCCATTTCAGATGTGGAACAGGTAAGACCTGCTGCTCCCATATCCTGAATGCCTACAATTAAATCTTTGCTCATTACTTCAAGACAGGCTTCAAGGAGAAGTTTTTCCTTAAAAGGGTCTCCAACCTGCACATTTGGTCTTTTCTTTTCTATGTCTTCTCCAAATTCAGCAGAGGCCATGGTTGCTCCGTGAATTCCATCTCGACCTGTTTTGGCTCCTACATACAAAACAGGATTTCCTTTTCCTTCAGCCCGGGCGTAAAATATTTTGTCCTTAGGAGCAATACCCACACAGAGAACATTTACCAGAGGATTCTGGGAATAACACTGGTTGAAATAGGCTTCACCTCCCACAGTAGGAACTCCAAATGAATTTCCATAACCAGCAATTCCTGAAACAACTCCCTCCATGATTACTCTATTCTTGGAGTTGTTCAAAGGACCAAAATGGAGAGAGTCAAGCACAGCAATTGGTCGAGCACCCATAGTGAAGATATCTCTCAAAATTCCTCCCACTCCAGTGGCTGCTCCCTGATAAGGTTCAATGTAAGATGGATGATTGTGAGACTCTATCTTAAATACAGCAGCCAAACCATCTCCAATATCAATTACTCCTGCATTCTCGCCTGGTCCTTGAATGACCTGCTTACCAGTGGTGGGGAGATTCTTTAAGTAAATCTTAGAACTCTTATAGCTGCAGTGCTCTGACCACATCAAAGAGAATATTCCCAGTTCTGTTAAATTTGGTTCCCGACCCAGGAAATCAACAATTTTTTGATATTCTTCGAGCGTTAAATTGTGCTGTTCAATGATTTTTTTATCTATCATCTTTTATTTAATCCAGGAATTCACCATTGATTTGAATATATATTGGCCGTTTTCACTTCCCATAATCTCTTCACTTGCCCTCTCAGGATGAGGCATCAAACCCATAATATTTCCTTCCTGATTTATAATGCCAGCAATATTTTCCATAGAGCCATTGACATTTGCCTCTGGAGTAATCTCTCCATCCGGAGTCGAGTAGCGAAGAACTATTTGGTCGTTTTTCTTTAACTGGTCAATCACTTCTTGTGGAGCATAGTAATTTCCATCAAAATGAGCAATTGGAATTTTTAATATTTGTCCTTTCTTACATTGTTTAGTGAAGAGAGTATTGGGGTTTTCTACCCGAAGATAAACGAATTGACACAGAAATTTCAAATTTTTGTTTCTCAGCATTGCTCCAGGTAAAAGACCCAACTCAAGTAAAATCTGAAACCCATTGCAGATGCCGAGAACAGGACCTCCTTTTAAAGCGAATTCCTTTACTTCCTGCATCAGGGGAGAGAACTTGGCAATTGCTCCTGAACGCAGATAATCTCCGTAAGAAAAACCTCCTGGTAAGATAACAGCGTCTACTTCTTTTAGATTATGGTCTTTATGCCAGAGAAAGATTGTATCTTGATTTAGAACTTCTTTAAGCACGAAATAGGTGTCATAATCGCAATTGGAACCAGGGAAGATAACTACTCCAAATTTCATTTTTACAAGCTTCAGGTCGCAGGTCTCAAATTACAAGTCTCAAGTCACAAGCCTATAAATAAAAAGTATTATTTCTTGAATTAAAATTTGTGACTTGTTCCTTTCGTTAATTTTCAATTATTTCCCACGAGAATTTTTCAATAACAGGATTGGCTAACACTTTATCAGCAATTTCCCGGAGGTATTTTTCAGCTTGTTTAAGGTCAAGACCATCCATTTCAATCTCAAACACTTTTCCCTGTCTGACATCTTTGACAAAGTTATAACCCAGACTGTGCAGGGCATTTTTGATGGTTAATCCCTGAGGGTCTAAGACCTCATCTTTAAAGGAAACAATTACTCTGGCTTTCATTTTGATAATACCCTGTTAAAAATGTAATCTATTTTTTCTAAATATGGCTCTAAACTGAAACATTCTTCGATTTCTTTTTCTGATAAATATTTCCTGATTTCCTGATCCTGAATAATTAGTTTCTCGAACTCAATTTTTTCTTGCCAGGCTTTTAAACTGTTCTTTTGCACTAATTGGTAGGCCTTTTCCCGAAGAACTCCCTTCTCAGTTAAAGCTAACAACACTCGCTGAGAAAAAATAAGTCCTTTAGTTAAATAAATATTTTCCTTCATTCTTTCTGGATAAACGATTAAATTTTGAATCAAATCAGACATTTCAAATAGAATGAAATCAGTCAAAATAAATGAGTCAGGGAAAATTATTCTTTCTGCAGAAGAGTGAGAAATATCTCTTTCATGCCACAAAGGAATATTTTCCAGAGCAGCCTGCAAATTTGACCTGACTAAACGAGCAAGACCAGAAATCCTTTCTGTTCTGACAGGATTCCTTTTATGAGGCATAGATGATGAGCCTTTTTGTCCTTTGGTAAAAGGTTCTTCTACTTCCAGAACTTCTGTACGCTGGAGATGTCTTATTTCTGTGGCAAATTTATCCAAAGAAGAGCAAAGCAGAGCCAGAGTGGAGAAGACTTCTCCGTGTCTGTCTCTCTGGAGAACTTGGGTAGAGATTTTAGCTGGTTCAAGACCTAATTTTCGACAAGCAATTTCTTCCAATTTGGGGTCTAAATGGATATAAGTTCCTACTGAACCTGATATTCGTCCCACACTAATTATTTCCAGAGCTCTTTTTAATCGGTCAATATGCCTTTTTATTTCTTCATACCAGACGAGTATTTTTACGCCAAAGGTTATTGGTTCAGCATGAACGCCGTGAGTTCGTCCAATAATAATTGTTTTTTTATGCTCCAGAGCTTTGTTTTTAATAATTTCTTTAAGCTGATTTGCATCATTTATTATTTTTTGAAGAGATTCTTTTATCAAAAGAGAGAGAGCTGTATCAACTACATCATACGAGGTTAAGCCTAAATGAATATATCTTGATTCTTCACCTACATACTCTGCCACTGAGGTGAGAAAAGCAATGACATCATGTTTTACTACTTTTTCTATGTGGTGAATTTTATCAACAGAAAAGGATGCTTTTCCCTTGATCTTCTTCAAAGCATCAGGAGGAATTTTTCCTAATTCAGCCCAGGCTTCACAAACAGCGATTTCAACTTCAAGCCATTTTTGATATCTGTTTTTTTCTTCCCAGATAGCTCCCATCTCAGGAAGAGTATATCTTTCAATCATTTCTAAGCTTTTCCTGGCTTGATTAAGACTAAATAATATCAGCAAGAACAAAAGATGTCAATTTAAATTGAAAAAAGGAATTAAGTTACTATAAGGTTACATCAAGGATTTAATTTACAAAAATGATGGAATTGATTTCTATTGAATCTTTTCCTTGACTCCAAATTTATCCTTAGATATAAATAACTGAGAGAATTAAAATTCATGAAGGATAAAGGATGTTAAAAGAGAAGCGATTTTTATCAAAATATAAGCTCGAGAATTCAATAAAAAAATTATTATTAGACAAAATTATTGAAATTTTATTCTCAAAGGAAGAAATCATATTTTCTTATATTTATGGTTCTTTTATTAAAGAGGAATCCTTCAGGGATATAGATATAGCAATTTATGTAAAAGAAGATAAAGGATTTATTTTTGAATCTTTTCTTTCTATGGAGTTAACAGAAGCTGTGGAATTGCCTGTTGAAACGAAAATATTAAATTCTGCTCCAGTTTCATTTCAGATTAATGTACTAAAAGAAGGAAAATTACTATTCAGTCGGGATGAAGAGGAAAGAACGAATTTTATAGAAAATGTAAGTCGAAGGTATAGAGAATATGCCCACTTTAGAAATATTTTTCTTGGAATTGAGGGGAAATAAACCATGTTATCTATAAATTTAGATAGAATTGCAAAGAATAAAGCTGATATTTTAGAAGTAAAAAGAGAAGTAGAAAATATCATCGGTCTTCCAAAGAAAGACTTTTTAAAGGAGAGAAGGAACTCACTCGCTTTAAAATATCTACTCATTCAGGCTGTTGAGGCTGTTGTAGATATTTCCCAGCACATTTTGGCTAAAATAAAAGGAATACCATGTGAAGGATATGTGGATTGCATAATAAAGGCAGGAGAGAATGGTCTTATTACTAAGAAGCTTGCAGAGAAACTCAGAAGACTTATGGATTTAAGAAATAATCTTATCCACAGGTATTGGAGAATAGATGACAATGAGCTTTATACAGTATCCAAGGAAAATATAAGTGATTTAGAAAGTTTTGTAAGTCAAATAGATGATTTCATAAAAAAAGTTGGAACTCAATAAAGGGAAAAAGAAAAATAAGACATGCCTTAAAAAGTCCAAGTATATCTTTAACATATTTACACTAACAGAACTCGAAATTGTAAAGGAATGCATATTTGAACGAGAAGTGTAAGGTGTTTTCTTATTTCAGATGAGAGAGGATGTATCTTTCAACCATTTCTAAGCTTTACCTGGCCAAGTCAAGGTTAAATCATATTAATAAGAACTGGAGATGTCAATTTAAATAAAATTTTAAAAAATTTTATGGAATTAAAAAATCTTAAATTTTTCCAAATAATTTTGCCCTGAAAACAGATAACTATAGGGGATAAATATTTAAAGTCAATCTGCTGTGGAAATTGACAAAACAAATAAGTTATTGTAAAGTAACATCATAAAATGACGGTTTTGTTACAGATATTTAAAAGAAACAAAGCCGGAGAAAAGGAAGTATAGATTCATGAAAGCAGCATTAGAATATGAAGAAATATTGAAATCTTTAAAAACATTGCCAGCGGAAAAGATTGAGGAGGTAAAAGATTTTATTGAATTCTTAACTCAAAAAACCAGAAGAGAAAAAAAAGGATTATTTAAACTCTCTGGCACATTGAGCTCTGAAGAAGCAAGACTCATGCTCAAATCCATCGAAGAATCCTGCGAGAAGATAACTTATGAAGAATGGTAGATATTTACTCGATACAAACATCGTAATTGCCTTTCTTAAAGGTGAGAAAAAGATAGTTGACCATTTTGCCTCTGCTGAAGAGCTGTATCTATCTGTTGTTACTTTGGGTGAATTGCTATATGGTGCAAGAAATTCAAAGAATGTAGAGTCTAATATTCAAAAAATTAAGCAATTTTCAAGCTATTGCGTCCTATTGCCTGTATCAGGAGAAGTAGCCGAACATTATTCTAAGATAAAAATTAATTTAAAAAATAGAGGAAAACCTATCCCAGAAAATGACATTTGGATTGCAGCAACTTCCATCCAGAATGGTCTTGTATTAATAAGTCGAGACCCACATTTCGAGTTTATAAAGAATATAACATTAGAAAAATGGTAGATTTTTTCCCTAATCATTCCTCAGGAAGAATATATCTTTCAATCATTTCTAAAGCTTTACCTGGCTAAATCAAGGTTAAATCATATTAATAAGAACTGGATTGGAGTATAAAGTTTTAGCTTTATTTGATTTTATAAAGCCTGCGCTAAATACTATTAAAAGATAAAAAATTTCTTGACAATGATATTATATATGATATCATTATGGTATCTTTATGATACCACAATTTTGGCATGTGAATGGGAATTGAAAAGAAACTTGCTTTATTATGTCAGAAGAAAGAGAAAGGAGAAAAGCTTCCCGAATTAACAGTCAATGAAGTAAACAACATAATAAAGAGGTATTTTGAAAATTATGAATTTAAGAGAGGTTCTCATATTAAAGTTCAAGACAGTGGACTTAAAAAATTTAAGGAAATGTGTCCAGATGATAATAGATTTTCAAAAGAAGGAGAATTTACGATTCCTGTAAGAGGTGGACAGAAGGTGAAAAGAATTTATATTAATAGATTATCAGAAACAATAGAAATAATCCAATTTATGGAGGGAAAAAGTGAGAAAAGATCTTAATTATTATATGAATTTAAAATATAAAATTGAAATAAATCCAATTTCTGAAGAAGATAGAGGGGGTTTTGAAGCAAGTATTCCTCAACTCGGAAAATGGGCTTTTGTAGGTATAGGAAAAACTGAAATAGAAGCTCTTAAGCATTTAGAAGAAGTAAAAAGGGATTTATTTAAAGATTATTTAAAAAAAGGAATTGAGATACCTGAGCCAGATAAGGAAGAAGAAAGATATAATGGAAGAATTTTATTAAGAATACCCAAACATTTACATAAAAGCCTCTCATTACAAGCAAGAGAAAACGGAATTAGTTTGAATCAATACTTAAATCATCTTTTATCCACAAACTTAGCTATTGATATGGTTAAAAAATATTTTGATGAAAACTTTTAAAAAGTCTTTGAAGAGTTAAGTTTATACAAAGAAGAATTCCAAAAGAAGAGGCTATAAAGAAGACATCAAAGAAACGCAAGAAATAAAACATTCAATTCAAAAATCTTTAATTTTTAAAAAACAAGAGAAATTCAATTTATTGAAAAACAAAATGATTTTAGGTATATTATGACCAGATAGAAAACTAAAAAGGGAAAGTTAAAATATGGTAAAGAAGAAAAGATTAGGTTATTTAAACAAAAAAGAACAAAAAGTCGTTGAATTATTCGTGAAAGAATTAAGGGATAAATTAAAGGATGAAATTGTAAGTATTCGTTTTTTCGGTTCTAAAACAAAAGGTAATTATAAAAAAGATTCTGACATTGACATACTTATATTGGTAAAAAAGAAAACATCGGAAATAAGCCGAAAATTAGCAGAGATAACGGCGGATTATGATTTGAAATATGGATTACCTCTATCCCCTGTTCTCTATGATTTATTTGAACAACAAAAAAATAAGGAATTAGGTTCTTTTTTCTTTGAAAATATCGAAAAAGAAGGTATTATGCTATGAGTCGTATAGAATTAGCTAAATATAGGATTAAAAAAGCTCAAGAGAACTTAAAAGAAAGTGAGGATTCATTAAAGCAAAAACATTGGGGACTTTCAGTAAATAGAAGCTATTATGCAATGTTTACATCAGTAAGAGCTCTTTTAGCTTTGAAAGAATTAGATTCAAGTAAACATTCCGGAGTAATTGCTCTTTTCAATCAATATATAATAAAGACTGGTCTTTTTCCTAAGGAATAATGAAGAAAATAATTAAAGAGACTGGATAGAATTCATCGCAAATCTCTCGAAAACTCAACTTAAAATTTTTCAAATAATTTTGCCTTCTCAAAAGACTAAATAATAAGGAAGGTTATTTTTATCTTTACATCAATGTCTTAACAATTTGGAAGCTTTGGAATTGACTTTATTGGGTTTTGGTTGTAATTTTAAAGAAAAGATAATTAGGAGGCAATATAATGCCTGAGCAAAAAAATATAACTTATAGTGAATTAGAGAAGGGAGGTTATCTCCAGGTTAGAGAGAGTAAAGTGACATATGTTGCCAGTAAAAAAAGCTACAATATTAAAGACCCTGAAGAACCTGTAAGAGCAAGTTTTTATTTAGAACTTATTGAAAAATATAAATATCCGCCTCACCGTATTGATCAAGAGGTCATTGTTCCTAGCGCAAGTTTACTACGCTAAATCCGAAAACCCTGAACTGCAGATGGTTTTGG
>JBHIEE010000068.1:0-14946 GCA_046760445.1 Candidatus Aminicenantia bacterium | reverse complement strand
CCAACAAAATAACCTATTGCTGAACCAATAAGAACATCTGAAGCCCAGTGGTAATTATCATTAACTCGAGATAAAACAACCAGACTTGCCAGTCCATAGGAGAGAAAATCTATTAGTTGACTTTCACTTTGTTTGGCAATCACTGTTGCTACTGCAAAAGCAGAAGCTGAGTGACCTGAAGGAAAGGAGTAATATCTGGATTTAAAACTGAATGGATGAAATTGGGTGGCCTGTTCGCCGGTATAAGGCCTGCTCCGTCCAGTAATAATTTTAATTCCTGAGACAATCGCTCCTGAGATGAGGAAGCTTTCCAGGCTGAGGAGAGCGGTTTTTTTCCATTCTCTTTTCCCAAAAATTTCACCACCCAAATAAATTCCCCCTATTAATCCACTCAGGAAATATCCATCTCCAAGATTCCTAACGACTTGCGAAACACCATCAGTAAAATCATTCCTTTCAGATTGAACCCACTGGTTAATCTTTTCATCATTTTTAAAAAGTAAATAGCTTGTTCCTAGAATCAGTCCGCACTTAATAAAATCTTTCTTACCCCAGTGTTTTGGAGAAGAAAGAACCTGTCCAGAATCCCTCAGAAAACTGCAGAAAAAATCCTTATTCAAGCGATATTCATTATTTTTTCTGACTGTCTCCTGCTCTGGAGAGGTCTGAGTATAGACAGAAATTCCGGGAATTAAGAGAAAAATAATTAAAATAAAAACTTGACTTTTCTGAGATTTTCTCATTTGACTGATTTCTATTAAAATAAACTTTTATCATATTCCATCATTTTTTCAAAATTTAAATTACTTAATTGTCTAATTGAAACACCTCCAGAATTTCAAAGTGTCAAATTTCTTCCAAAAAATTTTTAAAAATTTTCAAGTTTTTGCCTTCTCAAAAGACTAAATTAATGGAGGGAAAAAATGAATTTTTATCGAAAAAACCCAATAAAATTCCGCGAAAAACAGACTTAATAGATAGAGGGATAATTTTTATTTTTGGAAGTTTGAACGGCCAAAAAGGAAGAAATCCTCGAACAGGCGAAATAATTCATATTCCTAAAAAAAAGCGGTTAAATTTTCTCCCAGCAAAAAACTTAAAGAAGCAGTGAAATTAAGTTCGTATACAGTACAAAACAAGAAGATATACACGAATTTTGTATATATTTCAAAGAGGAATACGCATTGCGTATATAAACAAATTATATGAAATCGTGGATTTCGGCCGCCAAAATGGTGAAATATAAAAAGGTCGAATTCATAACTAAGTATTGGAGGTAAAAATTATGAATAAAGTAAAGAATTGGTGGGTATTCCCAGGCTTTGAATTGGAGCTTATGACTACAGGTTTAGATTTGCCTGTTAATTTAGCTTTTGTTCCAAGCCCGGGTGACGATCCTAATGCACCACTTTTATATGTGACAGAACTCTACGGTCAGGTTAAAGTAATAACTAAAAACTGGAAGATTTATACCTATGCAAAAGATTTGCTGAATTATAAACCAGACCATCGATTTCCAGGAACAGGTGAGTCAGGTCTTACAGGTATCTGGGTTGAACCTGAAACTGGAGATCTATTTCTATCTATGATCTATGTGGACAATGGCGAGACGAAGGCGAAGGTGGTAAGAACCTCAAGCAAGAATGGATTAAAGATGAATTCCATAAAAACAATTATCGATAATATCCCATCAGTAAAAGCAGCTCACCAAATTCAAGCAGTGACCATTGGATTTGATGGAAAACTCTATGTAAATGTAGGGGATGGAATGGTTGACCCGAATGTGGCTCAAGATGATAATGATTTGAGAGGAAAAATCCTGCGGATGAATTCGGATGGTTCACTTCCCGATGACAATCCAAATCCAGGAAGTTTGATATATGCCAAAGGTTTCAGGAATCCTTTTGGGGCTGATTGGCGTAAGAGTGATCAATCTCTTTACATTTCGGATAATGGACCTGCGCGTGACGATAGGATTGCTAAGGTAGGACCTGGCAAGAATTATGGATGGCCCCAGACAATGCGAAAAAATTCAATATTCTGGTGGGAATTTACTCATGCACCAACAGCGATTGCTTTTATGCAAGATGGACAATTCTTACCCGGGTACAATGACGATCTGTTTGTAGGTTTATTTGGTGCAGCCTATTTCAAGGGCAGGGCGATAAAGGGAAAAAAGATTGTAAAACTTAAGATTAGCCCGGATGGCTCTGGTATAAAATCGTACGATGATTTTGTTGTATACATCGGTGAAGGACCAGCAAGCCCTTGTGGTCTGTCTTTTGGTTTCGACGGCTTATACTTTACCGACTTGCATGGTGAGCGCAATGGCTTGGCCAAAGTACCCAGCGGAAATATTTATCGTGTTAAACCAAGAATATAACTAACATAGAAAGGAGGTGAAATAAATGAACGTCCCAGATACCAAAGAAAATTTGATGAAATGCATTTGTATGAACTGCCCAAGTCACAATGAATGCATGAAGGAAAGAATGCAAGGACTCTTCTGTGCTCGGGAGAAGACAGATTGTGACCTTAAGCGGCAAGGTTGCATCTGTGGAGAGTGTCCAATTACAAGTGAATTTCGGCTCTCTGGAGGCTATTATTGCGACATCGGTGCCGCTGAGTAAATACGCAGAGTAAAAAAAATCTAGTTAATTGAGAGTTTCCTATGCAGGCAGAGGGTTAAGTCTTCACATTTCATTTATTTACTTTGGAGGAAAGTAAAAGTCGAACATATACGTTTGACAGGCTTTGATTTTTCACAGTAACAATAGTAGTGGGGTCTAGTGGGGGAGCACCTATAGAAAAGTCGCATAATCATAATAATTCCTTCAAATTATAAAGTTCAACATTGTTAATGTCCCTTTTTGTTTTATTTTTAAGTTTGTTCTCAGTCAGACCTACACCTTTGACAAAATAATACCCCAATGACGCCCACTTAGAGTCATAGATCAACTTTTTTCAAATATTTTTCCTTTAAAAAAAAGACTGAATATACGGAAGGATAAAAATATCCAGCCGACCTGTCTGCCCCTGCCCGACCCCGAGCACTCGGGGGACAGGCAGGTATAGTCTTGAAAAAAAGAAGTTTTGAGGTTATATTTTATATTAAAAGCAATTTGAGTTATGAATTTTGAAGAAATAGGGCACAAAAGGAGTAGAGAAGCAGTCATATAAATATGAAGGTGGTATAAACGGACATAATAAGTTCATATATACGACCAAAAGAGGAAGATATCCGAACTGAAGTCCGGATATAAGAGAGTTAGTCTACATTGCTGCCTGATTTGGGAGGCACAAAATGAAAGATGAAAATAAGACAAAAGAACAACTCATAAATGAATTGGTAAAAATGCGCCAACGAATTGCTGAATTAGAAACATCAGAAACCGAGCGTCTGTCTGCCAAACAGGCAGGCAAGCGGGCGGAGGAAGCGCTGAAAAAATCCGAAGAAAAGTATCGTTTAATAAGTGAGAATACAAGCGATCTGATTGCTGTAACCACGTTCACCTTGAATCCAACTTACACTTATATTAGTCCTTCGCACAAGAAACTTCTTGGGTATGAGTCTGAATATCTGATTGGCAGGTCAGGCTTAGAGTTGGTTCATCCTGATGATAAAAAGAGGTTGCTTCCTTTATTAAGAAAATACATTAGTGCAAAGGCTAAAAAGCTCATTGGAAAAGATTCAGATGTCTCTGAGACTATCGAATTCCGTGTTAGAGATAAATCAGGAAATTGGCATTACCTACAAAGCACTGTAAACATAATAAAGAACGAGTTACTTTTTATTTCAAAAGACATCACCGAGCGCAAGCGAGCCGAGCAAGCATTGAAAGAAAGCGAGAAGAGATATCGCAGCTTAGTAGAAAATGCAAATGATGCGATTTATATCATTACTCCAGAAGGATTTGAATATGTAAATCCTGCTTTTGAAAAATTGACTGGATATAAGGCAAAAGAGGCATGCAGCAAGAAATTCAATTTCTGGAATATTATTGCTCCTGAAGACAGAGAATTAACTAAAAGAAGAGAAGAGGCAAGGAAAAGAGGAGAAAAAATACCAAGCAGATATGAATTCAGAATCGTAGCAAAAGATGGAAAAATAAAGAATGTTGAAGTGACAACAGTAGAAATAGGAAGAAAAGAAGAAGTAAAAACAATGGGCATAATTAGAGATATAACAGAAAGAAAGAAAATAGAGGAGGCGCTGCGAGAGTCGGAGGAAATGTATAAGACACTGGTGAAAACTTCCCCAGATGCGGTGACTGTAACTGATTTAGAGGGACACATTACTTATGTATCCCAGCGAACACTCGAAGTACACGGTTTTAAAAGTGCTGAGGAGTTAATCGGAAAAAGCGCTTTTGAACTTATCGCTCCTGAAGATCACGAAGAGGCGATGATAAATCTTCAGAAAACCCTGGAGGAAGGATTTATGAGAAATTTAGGATACACCTTGCTGAGGAAAGATGGAACTTGCTTTATTGGTGAATTAAATACCGCCTTGATTAAAGATGCTTATGGGAAACCAAAGGCCTTTATTGCCACCACAAGGGACATCACCGAGCGTAAGCGGGCTGAGGAAGAACTTAAACAAAGCTGGGAGAAGTTGCGAAGAGCCATGGAGGAAACCATCCGTGCTATGGCATTAACATCTGAAATAAGGGATCCTTTCACGGCTGGTCATCAGCGACGCGTGTCCAATCTTGCCTGTGCCATAGCCAAGGAGATGGGCCTTCCAGAGAAGCAGATTGATGGGGTCCGCCTGACCGGGATTATTCATGATATAGGCAAGATATATGTACCTGCTGAGATTCTCAGTAAGCCTGGTCGGATAACCGAAATCGAATTCAGTATAATCAAAAATCACACTCAGGTCGGTCACGACATATTGAAGACGATAGAATTTCCATGGCCGATTGCCCAAATTGTGCTCCAGCACCATGAAATGTTAGATGGCTCCGGTTATCCTTATGGTCTTTCCGGTGAAGAGATTATCCTGGAAGCGAGGATTTTGGGTGTGGCTGATGTCGTTGAGGCAATGGCCTCTCACCGACCTTATCGACCAGCTCAAGGTATAGATAAGGCCTTAGAGGAAATCTCACAAAACAGGGGTGTCCTTTATGATCCTAAGGTGGTAGATGCTTGCTTGAAGCTTTTTACTGAGAAAGAGTTTAAGTTAGAGTAGTTGATGAGGTTAGCAACTTTACCTAATAAAGGAGTCTGTCGAAAAATTGACTTTGAAATTTTTTTTCCTTCTTTAAGTCATTTTTTAAGGTACCCCCTGATGAACAAGTTAAATTACCATTTCAGTTATATTCCATAGACTCTCTAATTGAAAGGGGCAGAGACCTGCACATTTGCTAAAATAATTCCTAAATAATGCCCGTTTAGAGATTAGAAAGCAACTTTTTATCAAATATTTTTTTATTCAAAAAGACTAAAACTACAAAAGAAAAAAATGATCCAGTCGACCTGTCTGCCCCTGCCCGCCCCCGAGCACTCGGGGGGGGACAGGCAGGTATAGTCTTGAAAAAAGGTGGGTTTAGAGTTATATTAAAGTGAAATTAATTAATGGTCACCAATAATAGAAAGATTCAAAAGATTGTTAAAAATGAATAAAAAAACATTTAATAAATTTTTAGTTGGTGCGGTATTAATTTTATTAATACTTGCAAGTGTTATTAAAATTCATTCTGTATTATCTTTTCCTGAGATAAGTGATTGGAACTATCATCAACTGCAAAAGATAGATAAGACAAAAAATGAATTTTTATTTGTAGTATTTGGTGATAATAAAAATTCAGTAAAAACATTTGAAAATTTAATAGAAAAAGTAAATAAAGAAGATGCAATATTCGCTATTGATATTGGAGATTTGGTTTATGATGGGGAAAAAGAAAAATTCAGATTTTTTATAAATCAAATAAAAAAGTTGAATAAACCATTACTAACTGTGATTGGCAATCATGAGATAAGGGAAGATGGCAGGGCAAATTATTATGAACTATTTGGAAAATTTTATTATTCTTTTGCAGTTGGCAATAGTTATTTTATTATTTTGGATGATGCTAATGAAAAAAATCTTGATCCATGGCAAATGGATTGGCTGAAAAATGAGCTACAAAAAAGTCAAAACTATAAATATCGTTTTATTTTTATGCATGTTCCTTTATATGATCCCCGAAAAGGCGAGTACAAAATTGGCCATAGTTTAAAAGATTTAGCATTTGCAGATAAGTTGAATAATCTTTTTGATAAGAATAATGTGAGTATGCTCTTTGTCTCACATATTCATGGATATTATAGAGGTATTTGGGAAAAAACTCCGCATATTATTACTGGTGGTGCTGGTGCTGAGTTAGTTGGTTCTGACCCGCGACATTATTTTTATCATTATATCAAGGTAAATGTCTCAGAGTATGAAGTTAAATATGAAGTTGTCAGGGTCAAAAGCCCTGATTTTGAATTGATAGATAGATGGATTCATACCACTTGGATATATATTTATGCATTTTTTGCTATTCATTTCTTGGATTTAATTATAATACTTACTTTGATTTATTTAGGATTTTACATTATTTTCATAAAAAAAGAATGGTTGATTTGGAACCGTGGAAAGAAAAAAAAATAATGTAACTTCGCCTATCAGCGGAGTCTGTCGAAAAATTGACTTTTACAAATATTTTTTGATTTTTTGACGATTCTAAAATATAATTTAAAACAATTAAATATGAAACAAACAAATTTTAATAGTTTTTCGACAGACTCACAGCATACACGTTGCTTCGCTCAAGGTCCTCCCTTTGGTCGGGCACTGCGTGTATACCGAAAACGTTATATCACATTGCCCACTTTAGAAATGCGTTATGAAATGAAAATAATAAAATGTACTATATTTATTTGGAGGCTAATAAATGAAAGTGATAGATCTAACAGATGATTATAAAAGATTATTTTTTGTGTGCCTTGAAGATTGGTCTGAAGAAATCAAAGAGGCAGGGAATCATAAAGAGGTCTGGTACCATAAAATGCAGGACAAAGGCCTTAGGGTGAAACTATCAGTCGATGACAATGGAGAAGTTGGAGGAATGATACAATATATACCTATAGAGTACTCTTTTTTAGAAGGGAAGGACCTATATTTCATAAATTGTATCTGGGTTCACGGGTATAAAAAGGGAAGAGGAAACTTCCAGAAAAAAGGAATGGGGAAGGCCTTGCTTAAAGCTGCTGAGGCTGATGTAAAGGCTATGGGAGCAAAGGGGATGGCTGCCTGGGGTCTGTCCTTGCCTTTCTGGATGAAGGCATCGTGGTTTAAGAAGCAAGGATATACTAAGGTGGACAAACAAAGAATTCAGGTTCTTCTATGGAAACCTTTCACCAACAGCGCAACCCCTCCAAGATGGATTAAACAAAAGAAAAAGCCAGAAACGACATCTGGCAAGGTGACGGTGACAGCATTCCTGAACGGATGGTGTCCAGCGCAGAACATGGTTTTTGAGAGAGCAAAGAGAGCCTCCTCAGAGTTTGGAGATAAGGTGGTGTTTCGAGAGATTCACACGTTCGATAGAGATGTCTTTTTAGAGTGGGGCATTGCAGATGCTTTGTTCATAGACAACAAGCAGGTAAGAACAGGACCACCACCTCCCTATGAGAAAATAAAGAAACTCATAGCAAAAAGAGTTAAAAAATTATAGGAAATGGGCTATTTAACGAATAAAGAGATTAGCTACAACAGTAGAGTAATATGATATGCGGGCAACATCATATAACAGCGCGTATCTGGTTTCGTCCCGACTTTATCGGGACAAGCCCAAATCCAGCCTTACAGGTTGACTTCGAATACGCTCAAATGTTATATGGAATTGTCTCTCGCCCGCCAAAAAAATTTAAAGGTGGATAAAATATATAAATTAGGAGCAATAATATGGACAAGAAACTTACACAACAAATGGTAGCAAAGAAATGCTATGGTCATTTAGGTGGTAAATTGGGTAATCTCCTTTTCGAGAGAATGCTTGAACTAAAATGGTTTGAGCCCAAAGAAGGAAAAAGTACTGTTTATGAAATTACAGAAAAAGGCTACCAAGAATTAGCTAAATTAGGTATGGATCTATCCAAGATTCAAAGTGCAAAGGAGAAGCAGAAATGAAGGATTATGACAATTTTTTCTTACCAGTAAGCGATTTAGAAAAAGGCAAGGATTTCTATCAAAAAGTGTTAGGGCTATCTACTAAGTTCGATTTTTCTGATAAAGGAATGGTTGCCTTTAAAGTAGGTAATCAGGAGCCAGCAATTATTCTGAAGGACTTAGGGAAATTTCCAAATACTAAACCAACGATCTGGTTTGTAGTTAGCGATGTAAAGGAAGAATATAAGAAATTAAAAGAAAAAGGGGTTCAATTTATTTCGGAACCATTTCAAATTCCCACTGGATTGGCTGTAGAATTTGAAGACCCTTTTGGTAATAGATTAGGAATTACAGATTATTCAAGAAAAAATAAATAGGCGGGCTTCGGGCAACTCTGCGGAATTACTTTGTAATTCCTTGCCTCGCCGGAGTTTACCCCGTACCTTTACGGTGCAGGGGCTTGGCTATATACCAGCGGATAAAAGGAAATCAGAGATTCCCTCAAATTAGCTTCGCCAACTTCTTTTATTCGCAATACGATATATGCCATTTGAACTAAAGAAAGGAGGCTTTGAAAAATGCCAAAAGAAAATTTCTTTCCAAAGATAATTACAAACCTACCAGAAGCAGATATTCCTATTGAAGGGGTACGTTCACATCTTTTTCAAGGTGAAAAACAACAGTTCATCTTTATGAGTTTTGAAAATGATGTAGAAGTTCCTGAACATTCGCACGAGGCACAATGGGGAGTCGTTTTAGATGGTGAAATCGAGTTAACCATAGACGGCAAAAAATACATTTTTACAAAGGGAGACACATACTTTATTCCAAAAGATGTTAAGCACAGTGCAAGAATTAGAAAAGGTTACAAGGACTTAACATTGTTTAACCAAAAAGATAGGTACAAAGCAAAGTAGAATCGTCCAACCGGTATATAACAGCGTGTTTATGCAAAGGCTCTACTACATTTTAATAGAGCGCAACATTGTTTCTTAGTAATCTGAGGGGTGATTGGTTTATGAAGTTCCCAAAAAATAATTACGACCTAACAAAGATTTTTAAGAATGGAACAATTCCAAAAATTTCTGAATTTAATGGTGAGTACTTTGTTGATATGTTAACAATAGTTCCAAGCTTAAGAAAATTTTCTCATCGTAAAGTTTTCTATACAGAAACTGAAAAGGTATTCGGCTATAATTTACTTTTTAATAATATGAAATGGGGGCATTTTTTTCTTGAGGAAGGAATTTGCGAGAAAGTTGGTTCATTAGAGGTTGTAGTAATAAATTACAACAAGCCAGAGAATTCATTCATTACTAACAGGATTAGAGACCATGTTAGATTTATAGAGAATGGCTTATATTTGGGAAGATTCAATTACTTATTTAGAGATAAACTTCACTTTTTAGGATATTTTTCTCTATCAAAATATCCCCTAAAGGAAAAGTGAAATCTTAAAAAATAAATCCCATTAAACTAAAGATGAGGTTGGGTTCATTTAAATTGAGGTTTTTGGTCGGTAAATCCTGTATAATATGTATTGACTGTGGTTGCTTATTAGACAAATGAAGAGCTTTGGAGTAAATCCAAAAAAAGAAAAAGCCTTGCTCGAAAAAATGAAGAAGCTGGGTATTTTGGAAAAGGACATTGTTGAAAAATTCATTCGCTCAGGAGGCAGGGGTGGGCAGAAGGTGAACAAAACATCAACTTGTGTTTATTTGAAACATATTCCTACTAAAATAGAGGTCAAGTGTCAGATAGAAAGGTCTCAGGCTCTGAACAGATTTTTGGCACGCAGGTTGTTAGTAGAAAAGATTGAACAGATGATTTTAGAAAAGCAAAGCGAGAAGCAGCAGCAAATTGAGAAAATACGTCGGCAGAAAAGGAAAAGATCAAAAAGAGCCAAGCTCAAGATTTTAGAAGCAAAGAAAAAACAATCTGAGAAAAAACAATTGCGCTCCTTTCGACCTGATTTAGATGAATAAAATCCTAAAAGAAACTGAAAAGTAAACAATATGGAAATATCCGAATCGAACGTGGTGACAGGAGCTTTTGGCTATACCGGCAAATACATAACACAGCGACTTCTTTCCATGGGGAAAAGAATCAGAACCCTTACTGGGCATCCCAACCGTCAGAATCCATTTGGCCACCAGGTGAGTGTTTTCCCATTCGATTTCGACGATCCGAGCGAATTGACGAAGAGTTTACAAGGAGCAACTATCCTCTATAATACATACTGGGTTCGCTTTCCGTATAAGGGGATCACATTTGATAAGACTATTGAGAATACGAAAACGCTCATAAAAGCAGCCGAAGAAGCCGGCGTCCACAGAATTGTACACATCAGCATTACAAATGCTTCCGAAGATTCACCCCTTCCTTATTTCAGAGGGAAAGGACTCCTGGAAAAAGCCATCCTCCATTCAAAATTGTCCTATGCTATAGTTCGGCCAACTGTGATTTTCGGTGCAGAAGACATCCTCATCAACAACATTGCCTGGCTTCTCAGGAGGGTTCCGATATTTGCCGTCTTTGGCTCAGGAGGTTACCGAATTCAACCCGTCTTTGTAGAAGATGTGGCTGAGATAGCTGTCAGCGCCGCCTATGAGAGTGATAATATAATCATAGATGCTGCAGGTCCTGAGATTTTCACATTTGATGAACTGGTTCGACTTATTGCTGACAAGATCCATCGCAGAGCTAAAATTATTCATCTCAGGCAAGGATTGGCGCTTTTCCTTGCCAGATTAGTGGGTTATGTAGTCAAAGATGTAGTGATAACCAGAGATGAGATTGAGGGGCTGATGTCGAATCTCCTCGTTTCCAAAGGCCTTCCAACTGGGCAGACGCGCCTGAGCGAGTGGCTAGATCAGAACGCCGCCAGCGTGGGGACTGAGTATGCCTCTGAATTGGCTCGACACTACCGGTAAGGCGCGCCATGGTCAGATGAGGCATACAATGTCTTGTGAACTTTCTTGATTTTTTTTTGAAATTTGCGGGTCAACTCTTTTTTCAAATATTTTTCCTTTGAAAAAAGACTGAATTAATAGAGAGGGATAAAATATTCAACCGACCTGTCTGCTCCTGCCTGGCCCCGAGCACTCAGGGGAGACAGGCAGGTATAGTCTTGAAAAAAGGGAGTTTTGAGGTTATATTAAAAGCAATTTGAGTTATGGAGTTTAAAGAAATAGAACACAAAAATAGTAGAAGAACAGAAATATATACTCATATAAAGGGGTGGTATAAATGAACATAAGTTCGGATATAACCGAGTTAAGTGAAATTGCTCTTTGCCCGCTAAAGGATAAAGGATTTATAAAGATCAGAGCATTAACGATAAAAGGAGGATAAAAATGGTAATAGACGTCTTACAAACAATTTTGGGAGGATTTGTAGCCTCTGTAGTGTGGTTCATAGTTGGTGGAGCTTTGTATATGAATCCCCTTGTTGCAAGGATATACAAAAATGCTGAGAACTCACCAGGGTTGAAGAAATGGCAAAGTGTTCCAAGGTACATCGGTCTCCAGTATGTTGGTATATTGGCTCAATGTTTGTTATGGGCTTTTGTTTTTGTTTTGGTAGAACCTGTTCTTCCTGGAGGACTTTTGATAAAAGGAGTTGTTTTTGGGCTTATCTTGGTTGCTGTAAAAATCTTTCCCAGGTTCTTTGATATGTGGATTCAATCAACTTATCCAAACAAATTGCTTGCGGTAGAGTTTGTTAATGGAACAATCGGAAGTTTTATAATCGGGGTGGTGTTTGCGTATGTTATTTAATTGTGGGTTTCGGGCAACTCTGCGGTTGCTACGCTTCCTTACCTTGCTTCGCTCGTTCGCTTATGGTGGCCGGGTCGGCGAGGGTTGTCAGATGTGTTGACGGCTAAAGAATTTTAGATATAATGGAATATGAACGCTTGCGACGTCGCCTATCAGTGGATCAACGGTTTCGCCTAAATTCTGATAAGTCGGGACTTCGCCGACCTACCACCCGTTATGCGAAATTGGGGGGTATTAGATGAAAAAACCATATTTCACCTCCGGATCCATCCATCAGAAGTCTATAAAAATGCTTCATAAAATAAAAAATTACATGCAAAAGGATAACATTGTGTTTATACCGAATCAGTCAGCACTATTAGTTTTAGACATGCAAAAATATTTTCTAAAAGATTTTTCCCATGCATATATTCCCAGCGCTCAGGTAATAATTCCTGGAATAAAGGAACTGATAAAGGGGTATTTAACAAAAAGATTCCCTGTAATCTTCACCAGACACCTTAATTCTACCCAAAATGCAAAACTTATGGCGAAATGGTGGAAAGATTTGATTACTGAAGAGAATCCTTTAAGCGAAATTATTGATGAATTGGATGTTTCTAACAGCATAATCCTTGAAAAAAATCAATATGATGCATTTTACGAAACTCCCTTAGAGGACATTCTGAAAAAGAAAGGGGTAAATCAGATCGTGATATGTGGGGTAATGACGCATCTATGTTGTGAAACTACTGCACGTTCTGCTTTTGTGCGAGGGTTTGAGGTTTTCTTTACTATTGACGGAACTGCCACCTACAACGAGAAGTTTCATTTAGCAACATTCTTGAACCTTTCCCATGGATTTGCTAAGCCGGTGCTCGTGAAAGAGATACTAACATCTCTGGGGGATGAAGATGAACGTTGAGAATGTAGTTATCATTGGGGCAGGTCCTGCTGGAATAGCTACAAGGATACAACTCAAGCGCTATGGAATAGACCCTATTATTTTAGAAAAAAATAAAATAGGGGGACTCTTAAGGAATGCTAACTTTGTAGAAAATTATCCTGGATTTCCCAGTGGTATTTCAGGTTTGAATCTTGTGACTCTTTTTGAGAAACAACTTAGAGAGGAATCTATTAAAGTCCTTTTTGGGGAAGTGATAAGTCTTGACTTTGAAGAGGGGATATTTCTTGTAGAAACCCTAAAAAGAATTTTTTATTCTCGAGCAGTTGTAGTCGCATCTGGGACTAAACCTAAGAAATTTACAGATTTTGAGATACCTGAAAAAGTCAGCGAGAGAATTTTTTATGAAATTTATCCTATTTTAAGAGTGAAGGGAAAGAAAGTAATTATCGTAGGTGCAGGTGATGCAGCCTTTGACTATGCTCTAAATCTTGAAAAAAATAACGAAGTTATTATTCTCAATAAAGGAGAGGCTGTAAAATGTCTTCCTCTCCTCTGGGAAAGGGCAAAGAAAGCACCCAGAATCGATTATTATAGACATACCAAAATTTTTAAGATTATTAGCGATTCCCCAAATAGATTGCTCCTTGAATGTATAAGTCCTGAAGGAATTTCAAAATTCTATGCACACTATGTAATATTTGCTATAGGTAGGGAACCACAGCTTGATTTCTTATCAGAAAGATTAAAGGAAAATGCACAAGAATTGGAAAACAGAGGACTTCTCTATTTTGTTGGAGATGTAAAAAATGGCTTCTTTAGACAGACTGCGGTTGCTGTTGGAGATGGAATTATGGCAGCAATGAAAATATACAGAAAATTGAAGGAGGTGGTTCCATGAAAGTTTTTGCTTTCACGGGGAAAGAAGATATAGCAATGGTTTATATTGCTAAGATGAGAGAAGGGAAGGTTGTGGAGTTTGTAGAATCTGTACAACCGCCGCTACCCAGAGAAAAGAAGTGGGTTGTAATAGTATCAACTCTGTTTGGTTGTCCTATAGGGTGCCCGATGTGCGATGCCGGAGGCTATTACCAAGGAAAACTTTCTAAAAAAGAGATATTTGCTCAGATAGATTTCCTTGTTAAAAAAAGATTTCCAAATGGCAGCATTCCAGTGAATAAATTCAAAATCCAGTTTGCCAGGATGGGAGAACCTTCTTTTAATTTAAATGTACTTGAGGTTCTCGAAGAACTTCCGTACTGCTACAATGCTCCAGGACTAATGCCATGTATCTCCACCATCGCTCCTTTAGGCACAGAGAAATTCTTTGAAAGACTCATTGAGATAAAAAAGAAATTGTATAGGGGCAGATTTCAACTTCAGTTCTCTATCCACACTACAGATGAAAAGTTAAGAGATTGGCTGATACCAGTAAAGAAATGGGATTTTGCAAAGATTGCTCGATATGGGAAGCAATTTTATGAAAAGGATGACAGGAAAATTACCTTAAATTTTACCCTTATAAAAGGAGCGCCAGTTGATCCAAAGATTCTTCTAAAACACTTTAATCCTGATAAATTTTTAATTAAAATAACCCCAGTGAATCCAGCTTATCAGGTGGTTAAAAATGGGCTTTCTTCATATATAGATCCTTGCCAAGAAGGGAAATATTATGAAGTAGTGGAGAAACTTCGTTCCTTTGGTTACGAAGTTATCGTAAGTATTGGAGAGGTTGAAGAAAACTACATTGGTAGCAACTGTGGACAGTATGTAATGAATCATTTAAAAGGAAAAGTGCATATTAAGGATGGATATGCATACAAGGTTCAAGAATATTCATAAAAACAACTTCGCTCAATTTGCTTATTTGAAGTCTGAAGAAAACACTTCTGATTTTTTTAGCTACTATCTCTCTAAAACTTATCAAAAAAGATAAACATTCCCCATAATTTTGCTTCATAAGCTCCCAAAATCCTTCCTTTTCCTTAGACAATGCATACCTATATTTACCGTCCCGAATTTATCAAGAGCCAATTTTACAAGTCGTCGTAACCATAACAGCAAAACAATCATAAGTGGTAATACACTGCACGGTGTTAATTAAAACTCTGATCCACAAGATTAGTCACGCGCTACATACACCA
>JBHIEE010000067.1:0-15073 GCA_046760445.1 Candidatus Aminicenantia bacterium | reverse complement strand
CTCCTTTTTCTTCTTGGAGGAAAAGACCGATTCGAAATTTACGGAGACGACTTCCCTACCCCGGATGGAACAGCTATCCGAGATTACATTCATGTCACTGATTTAGCCAAGGCTCACATTTTAGCATTAGAAAAATTGTGGCAGAGTAAAAAAAGCGAAGTAATAAATTTAGGTTTAAATCACGGCTATTCTGTCCTGGAAGTAGTGCATCAGGTAGAAAAAGCGACTAAAAGAAAAGTAGCTTATTCAATCAAGCCACGGAGAAAAGGAGACGTTGCTCTTCTTGTTGCCAGTCGGGAAAAGGCAGAAAAAGAGCTGAACTGGAAACCTCAATATTCGGATATGGAAGCAATTATTGAAACTGCCTGGAACTGGCACAAAAAAACCGTAAATCGTAATCTGTAAATCGCAAATTGTAATCTACAGTTTACGATTTACGAGTAGTTTTGCCTTTCTCTTTTTTCTTCTTAACTTTTTTCACAAATTCGCTGCCGATTAATTCTAAAACTGCCATTTGAGCCCCGTCACCGGAGCGAGAACCTAATTTAACGATTCGGGTATAGCCTCCCGGTCTTTCAATAAACCGAGGACCTATTTCTTCAAATAGTTTTCTTACGACTTCTTTTTTAAAAATGAATCCGAGTACCTGTCTGCGGCTGTGAAGAGTATTTTTTTTAGCCAAGGTAATCATTTTTTCAGCCAAAGGCCGAGCTGTTTTTGCCTTGGCAAGAGTGGTAGTTATTCTTTCTTTATCAAGCAAGGAAGTAACCAGATTTCTTAATAAGGCTCGACGATGAGCTGGATTTCTTCTTAATTTTTTCCCTTTGACTAAATGCCTCATTTTCTCTTACCCTTGATGTATTGTTACTCTCCTTCCTCTTCTGCCTTTTCTGTCTCTATAATTTTATGTATTTTCTCTATCAGTTTAGGATGAAGTTCCAATCCTAATCCAATTCCTAAATTTTCCAGTGTTTCTTTTATTTCAGCTAATGATTTCCTCCCGAAGTTTTTCGTATCCAATAATTCATCTTCTTTCTTTTGTACTAATTCGTAAATTCTCTTAATTCCAGCTGCTTTTAAACAATTGCCCGAACGAACTGATAGTTCTAAATGTTCAATTGATTTAGCCAGTAATTCAGAAAAAGACATATAAGGTATTTCTTTTTTAACTGGAACAGCCTCCAGTCCTTCTGACTGATCAATGAAGTTCATAAATATTATCAGATGATCTCTCAATATCTTGGCGGCGTGGGAAACAGCATCTTGAGGAGTAACCGAAACATCAGTCCAGACTTCAAGAGTTAATTTCTCATAATCTGTTCTTTCTCCAACTCGAGCTGTTTCTACCTTATAATTAACCTTTTTAACAGGAGAATGAACGGAATCGATGGGAATATATCCAACACTTAAATCTTTTTCATAATTCTGATCAGCAGTAATATACCCCACATTGGTTTTCACTCTCATCTCCATTTCTAACTTTCCGTCCTTATCCAAGGTAGCAATATGAACATCAGGGTCCAATATCTCTATGTCTCCATTATGAATTATATCCTTGGATTTGACTTCTCCAGGTCCATTAGCTTTTAATCTTATAACCTTAATTTGAGGAACTTTCAGTTTTAAAGGAATTCTTTTCAAATTTAAAATTATATCTGTCACATCCTCTACTACTCCTGGAAGAGAACTAAATTCGTGCAACACCCCTTCAATTTTGACTGCAGTAATAGCTGCTCCTTCAATTGAAGAAAGAAGCACTCGCCTTAAAGCATTACCAACAGTTACTCCATAACCTCTCTCAAAAGGCTGGGCATAAAAACAGCCATATTTATTAGTCAATGTTTGATAATTACATTCTAAAAACCTTGGCCTTTGAAACCTTCTCGTCTCTACCATTAATTCCTCCCTCGCTTTGTAAAAAATAACAGCATTGCTTCCTCCCTTATTTAGAATAAAGCTCCACTATTAAATGCTCTTCCACAGGAATAGTAACATCTTCTCTGGTAGGAAGAGAAACTATTCTCCCTTCTCCTGCTTCTCTATCAACTTCTATCCACTCTGGCACTTCCTTATTTTTGTTATATTCTATAATCGCTTTTATATTTTCATTACTTAGAGATTTCTCGCTTAAAGTGATCTTGTCCCCTTCTTTAACCAGAAATGAAGGAATATTCACTTTTCGATTGTTTACTCTGACATGTCCATGAATAACCAATTGTTTTGCCTGAGTCCGGGAAAGAGAAAAACCCATTAAATAGACAACACTGTCTAATCTTCTCTCTAATAAAGAGAGCAAATTCTCGCCAGTAATTCCTCTCTTTCTTTCTGCTTTTTCAAAAAATATTCGGAATTGTTTTTCAGACATACCATAGTATCTTTTTAATTTTTGTTTTTCTCTAAGCTGGATACCATATCCAATTATCCTCCTTCGAGCCCGACCGTGCTCTCCTGGATTATAGGGTCTTCTTTCGACCGGACATTTTTCAGAAAGACACTTGGAACCTTTTAAGAATAATTTAGTTTTTTCCACTCGACATAATCGGCAAGTTGGCCCACGATATCTCGCCACTCTCTACCTCCTTATTTAAAAAAACTTAACACAGAAAGTAAGACATCGACTTTTCTCTCTACATACTTCATTCTTCCTTGTTTCTTCTCTTTCATATCCTAATTCTTAATTCAAAACTCAAAATTATATACTTAGACTCTTCTTCTCTTCCTGGGACGGCATCCATTATGCGGAATAGGAGTCACATCCCGAATAGATTTTATCTCTAAGCCTGCTACCTGAAGTGCTCTGATGGCTGATTCTCGACCACCTCCGGGACCTTTAACTCGAACATCAATGTATCGGACGCCATATTCCTTAGCCTTAGCAGCCACATCTTGGGCAGCCAATTGAGCAGCAAAAGGAGTGCCTTTTCTTGCTCCTTTGAATCCAGAAACACCAGCACTCGACCAACAAACAGTATTCCCCTTTTGGTCTGTGATAGTAATAATTGTGTTGTTAAAAGTCGCCTGAATATGGGCTACACCAAATCCTACTTCCTTTTTTTCTCTTTTTCTTACTTTCTTTTTCTTTGGTTTAGCCATTATCTTCCTCTCCTTATCTTTCTCTTTTTCTCCTTATTAAACTCCCTCGAGGTCCTTTTCTCGTTCGAGCATTTGATCTTGTCCTCTGTCCTCGAAGTGGTAAATTTCTTTTGTGCCGAAGTCCTCGATAACATCCAATATCAATCAGGCGTTTTATCTCCATTGAGGTTTCTTTTCTTAAATCACCTTCTATCTTCTCTTTTTTTTCAATGATTTGACGAATTCGATTGATCTCTTCTTCGGTTAAATCTTTGACCTTTTTATCCGGATCAACTTTAGCCTGCTTCAAAATCACATTTGATTTGGAACGCCCGATCCCAAAGATATAAGTTAATCCTATTTCTATTCTCTTTTGTGAAGGAAGAGTTACTCCTGCTATTCTTGCCATTCTTTTCCCTCTTTATCCTTGACGTTGTTTATGTTTTGGGTTTTCACATATTACTCTAATAACCCCTTTTCTTTTTATAATTCTACACTTATGACAAATTTTTTTGATAGAAGATCTTACTTTCATTTTACATCTTTATTTATAACGATAAATTATCCTACCTCGAGTTAAATCGTATGGCGATAATTCGACCAAAACTCTATCTCCAGGTAAAATGCGAATAAAATGCTTCCTCATTTTTCCAGAAACATGAGCCAATACCTTATGTTTATTAGCTAATTCCACTCTAAACATCGCATTGGGTAAAGTCTCAACCACGGTACCTTCAATTTCAATTGCTTCTTCCTTAGGCATATTTCCTCTCCTTTTCTGACAAGAGACTTAAAATCACTGGTCCGTTACTCATCACAGCAACACTATGTTCAAAGTGAGCTGCACAACTTCTATCTTTAGTCACTGCTGTCCAATTATCAGTTAGCACTTCTACTTCATAGCTTCCAGTAACAATCATTGGTTCTATTGCTAAAACCATTCCTCGTTTTATCATAACTCCTCGTCCAGGAAGACCAAAATTGGGTATCTGAGGTTCCTCGTGTAAAGAGGACCCAATACCGTGTCCCACAAAAGCTCGAATAACAGAAAACCCGTTTTGCTCTACTAATTTCTGGATAGCAGCTGAAATATCTGATATTCGATTACCTTCTTTCGCTTGACTAATTCCAATCATCAACGCTTTCTTACCTACTTTCAGTAATTTTCTCTTTTCTTGTGAGACATCTCCCACAGGAAGAGTCACGGCCGCATCTCCATAATACCCATTATAAAGGACACCTAGATCTAAACTAATTATATCTCCTTCTTTCAATCTTCTCTCCGAAGGAATCCCATGAACTATTTCTTCATTAATCGAGGCACAAAGGGAATTAGGAAAACCTCGATATCCTTTAAAAGCTGGCTCACCACCCATTTGTCTTATCCTTTTTTCAGCATATCTATCTAATTCCAGAGTGGTAATCCCTGTCCTAATCATTTCTTTTAATTCATTAAGCACCCGAGCAACAATCCAATTGCTCTGCCTCATCTGTTCGATCTCCTGTTCAGTTTTATAAATTATCACCTTCTCTCCTCTTTTATATTGCTTTTCGAGTAAGAGTTATTATAACCATTTATTATAGCACAAATTTGATTAAATATCTCAGAGACTTTAGCTCCCCCGTTAACTTTAAAATAATTTCCCTTCTCCATATAGTAGTCAATTAATGGTTTAGTCTCTTTCTGGTAAACTTTAAATCTTTCTCTTATTATTTCTTCTCGGTCATCATCTCTAATAATCAATTCACTTTGACACACATCGCATTTCTCATCTAATCTTGGCTTGTTAAATAGAAGATTGTAGATTGCACCACATTTCTTGCATACTCTCCGAGAAGTTAAACGTTTAACTAACTCATCCTCACTGAGTGAAATTTCAATCACCACTTCTTGATGATCATTGAATAAATCATAATATTTCTCAACCTGTGAAATATTTCTCGGAAATCCATCTAAGATATATCCTTCCAGGCAATCTTTTTTCTGGATTCTTTCCCTAATTATAGCCATTATTATCTCATCATCCACTAATTCTCCTCTGTCCATTTTCTCTTTTGCCTTGAGACCTAACTCTGTTCGGTCTTTTACTGCCTGTCTCAAAATGTCCCCAGTTGAGACTTTAGGAAATCCATATTTCTTTTCCAGTAATTCAGCTTGCGTCCCTTTTCCTGCTCCAGGCGGACCTAATAATATTATTCTCATTTTTTATTTCTATCCTCTTCTCCCCCTCATCCGGGCTCTTCTCATAAATCCATCATAATGCCGCATAACCAATTGAGCCTCAATCTGTTGAAGAGTATCCATCGCTACCCCAACAACAATTAAAATCGAAGTCCCTCCAAAGTAAAATTGAACATTTAATCCTTGAGTAAACCATTTTGGAAGATTAGCTTCCAAGAAATCTCCAATAAAAGGAATAGCACTAACTTTAAAACCAATGATTAAAAATTCAGGTAGAACAGCAATGGCTGCTAAATATATTGCCCCGATCAAGGTAATTCGAGAAAGAACACTATCGATAAAATCAGATGTAGTTTTTCCTGGCCTGATACCAGGAATAAATCCACCGTATTTTCTTAAATTATCAGCCACATCATTAGGATTAAAGATAATAGAGACATAAAAATAAGTGAAAAAAATAATTGCTCCAATATACAAAAGGTTATAAAGAGGCATTCCCCACGCAAACTGCTGAGCTATGGATTGAGCAATTGGATGTTTGATAAATTGAGCCATAGTGGAGGGTAAAGTAATCACTGAAGCAGCAAAAATTATGGGAATAACTCCTCCAGTGTTTACTCGGAGGGGAAGATGAGTACTTTGACCACCGTATATTTTCCGCCCAATCACTCGCTTAGCATACGAAACCGGAATTCTTCTCTGAGCTCTTTCAACAAAAACAATCACCGCTATTACAGAAATCATTAAAATTAAAAGAAAGATCAGTTTTAAAGGAGTCATATCACCCGTCTTTAGACCGGTTAGAATATTCTGAATCCCTCTTGGAAAGTAAACTACAATTCCAGCAAATATAATTAAAGAAATTCCATTCCCAATTCCTCTATCAGAAATTTGCTCTCCAAGCCACATAATAAACACTGTTCCTGTGGTCAGGGTTAGGACGGTTAAAAATCTAAAGCCCCATCCTGGATTGGGAACAATGGGTGCTCCACCAGGACTGGTCAATTTCTCCAAGAAAATACTGATCCCGAAAGACTGAATAAGACAAATTAAAACAGTGCCATATCTGGTATATTGGGTTATTTTTTTCCTGCCAAGTTCTCCTTCTTTAGAAAGCTTCTCCAAGTAAGGCCAAACAACAGTTAAAAGTTGTAAAATAATAGATGCACTAATATAAGGCATAATACCTAGAGCAAAAATAGTCATACGGGACATATTCCGACCAGAAAAAAGATCAACAAAGCCCAGAATTGTTCCTCTTGCTTGTTCCCAGAATTCAGCTAAGGCCTCAGCACTAATGCCTGGATTGGGAATTTGAGCCCCAATTCTATAAACCGCCAACAGAGCAAGAGTGAAAAGTATCCTCTTCCTTAAATCGGGGATATTAAATATATTTCTTATACTCTCTAACATTTCATTTTGCTCCAATAATTATTGCTTGACCGCCCGCTTTCTCAATCTTTTCTTTAGCTGTTTTACTGAATTGATGAGCATAAATCTTTTTAGTTGATTGAAGTTCACCCTGCCCTAATATTTTCACTTTTTGGGATATCTTTTTAATTAAACCTGCCTTAACCATATCTTCTAATTTAACCTCTTTTTTTTGTATTTTCGAAATTCGATTCAGGTTAATCACTTGATATTTTTCTTTAAAAATGGAAGTAAATCCTCTCTTAGGAACCCGGCGGTGCAAGGGCATCTGACCACCTTCAAACCCTCTTTTACGGGAAAACCCAGCAATAGATTTCTGTCCTTTGGTTCCCCGACAAGCTGTCTTACCGTGACCTGAGCCTGGTCCGCGGCCCACTCTTTTTGTCTTTTTCCTCGCCTTCTTGACCGGATGTAGTGAACTTAAATCCATCATTCCTCCAGAACACAGAAATCAGAAGACAGGAAACAGAAGAAAGAAACTAAATTCTGTCTTCTGACATCTGACATCTGACATCTGTCTTCTGTCTTCTCAATCTTCATATTCTTTCACCTCTACTAAATGTGATACCTTTTTAACCATTCCCCAAATTTCTGGGCAATCTTCTCTAATTACTTCATGATTTATTCTTCTCAGACCCAAACCTTTTACAACTTCTCTCTGTTTATGAGGTCGACCAATCAAACTTCTAACTAATTTTATCTTTATCTTCTTTGGCTTTTCGGTTTTTTTAGCTCTCTGGCTTTTGGTCTCTACCTTCTGTTTGGAATTTGGAATTTGAGATTTGGAATTTGTTTGGGGCGAAAAGTCCTGTTGAGATATCGTCCCTTTACGGTATTTAGGATTTTGGGTTTGGGATTTTCTCATCCCCATATTTCCTCCTCAGGTTTTTCTCTCATTTCTGCTACTAACTCAGGACTTTTAAGTTTTTTTAAGGCATCTATAGTGGCATTGGCTACACTATAAGAGTTATTGCTTCGAATCGACTTAGTAAGAATATCCTTTATCCCCGCAAGATGAACAACCGCTCTCACTGCTCCTCCAGCAATTATTCCTGTCCCTTCAGAAGCTGGGCGTAAGATAACTACTCCTCCACCAGCATGACCAACTACATAATGGGGAATAGTATTTTTATGCAAAGGAACGGTAATTAAATTTTTCTTAGCATTCTCAATCGCTTTCTTTATTGCCTGAGGCACTTCCCTTGCTTTTCCTTTACCTATTCCAACCTGACCATTCTCATCTCCTACTGCAACTAAAGCACTAAAACTCAAATTTTTTCCTCCTTTTACTACCTTGGCTACTCTTCTGATAGAAATTACTTCATCTTTTAATTCTCGTTCTTCTAACTTTAATCCCTGATCTTCTGGTTCTCTATTCATCTTTCCTCCAATCTATCTTTTCCCTAAGGTTAAAATTCAAGCCCTTTTTCTCTTGCTCCCTCAGCCAGAGCCTTTATTCTTCCATGATAAGGATAACCACCCCGATCAAAAACTACTTTTTTTATTTTCTTTTTTAATAGCCTTTCAGCTATTTTCTGGCCAACCTTCTTTGAAACTTCAATGTTTTTTGCGTTTTTCTGAGTTCCTCTTAACCCTTTCTCTAAACTCGAAGCAGAAATAATAGTTACTCCTTGCTCATCACCCACTGCCTGAGCATATATATATTTATTACTTTTATAGACGCATAATCGTGGCCTTTCTTTTGTTCCTCTGATTTTCTTTCTAATTCTCCTTTTTATCCTTTCTCTCGCTTTCCTTTTGAGAATTACTTTATCTTTAATCATTTTTTCTCACTCCCTACCCAATTCCTGCTTTTCTCTCTTTCTTTCTCAATTTTTCATCTACATATCTTATCCCTTTTAATTTGTAAGGATCAGGTTTTCTAAAAGCTCTTATTTCTGCGGCTACCTGTCCTACTTTTTGTTTATCAATTCCAGTTATCGTGATTAATGTCGGCTTTTCTAATTTGATTTCTACTTCTTCAGGAATAGAATAAACCACTGGATGAGAATAACCTAAACTAAGGATTAACTCTTTCTCTTTCAACTGAGCTCGATATCCAACTCCAATTATTTCTAATTGTTTGGAAAATCCTTCCGTAGCTCCAATTACAGCATTATAAGCCAAACTCCGTGCTAATCCATGAAAGGCTTTTTGCTGCTTGGAATTATTTGTCCTCTCGAAAATTAGTTTTTGGTCTTCTAATCGAGCTTTTATTCCAAGTGGAAGAGGAGTGGTCAATTTTCCTTTAGGTCCTTCAATTTCTAATTCTCCCTGTCCTATATTTACTTTTACATTTCCAGGTAAATCAATCGGCCGTTTGCCTATTCTCGACATCTCTTTATATTCTCCTTATCTATTTCCATTTATCTCCATTTTCTATGGAATGAAAGGGAAAGCCATCCTTTTAAGTAAAGGGCTGCCCATAATCTGCAATTAAGAAGACACTCACCAGATTAAACATAAAACCTCTCCTCCAACGCCGAGTTGTTTGCATCTCTTCCCAGTTAAAATCCCCTTGGAAGTAGAGATAATAGCAATTCCTAAGCCATCCATCGCCTTGGGAATGGAATCAGCTGTACAATAAACTCTCACTCCTGGCTTGCTTACTCTTTTTAACCCAGAAATTACGCTTTTATTTTGATAATATTTTAAAGTTAATCTTAAAATTCCCTGTTTATTGTCATCTTCGACCTTAAAATTTTGAATGTAACCTTCTTCTTTGAGTATCTTAGCAATCTCAACTTTTAATTTTGAAGAAGGCAAAGATACTTCTCTTGTATGAACCTGGATCGCGTTTCTTAGTCTTGTCAACATATCAGCTATTGGATCTGTTAAACTCATTGTCTCATACTCCTTAATTAGAATTCTCTCCACAATGTTCTTTCTTTGTTTTATTCATTACCAAGAAGCCTTAGTTATTCCTGGGATTTCTCCTTTAAGAGCTAATTCCCGAAAACATAACCGGCACATATCAAATCTTCTTAAGTATCCTCGTGCGCGACCACAAATTCGACATCTATTTTTCTTCCTAACCTTAAATTTAGGTTTTCTTAATGCTTTTGCTATTGATGAAGTTTTAGCCACTCTTCTTTTTCCTCCTTATAAATGAGAAGTCAGAAGTCAGAAAACAGAAAACCCTCTGACCTCTGTCTTCTGTCCTCTGTTTTCTGTTATCTGCCATCTGTTATCTCCTATCTTTTTAACTTTCTCTAAAAGGTATACCCAAGTATTTTAATAGGGCATAACTCTCTTCATCAGTTTTAGCTGAAGTAACAACAGTAATATTCATCCCCTGTGTTTTTTCCACTTTGGTATAATCAACTTCAGGAAAAACTAATTGGTCTTTTATTCCTATAGTGTAATTTCCTCGACCATCAAAAGACCTTGGCGAAACTCCTCGAAAATCCCTAACACGAGGAAGAACTATATTAACTAATCGGTCATAAAACTCATACATTTTCTCTCCTCGCAAAGTGACCATACAAGCAATAGACTGTCCCTTTCTTAGCCGGAAGGAAGAAATTGATTTTTTTGCCCTTCTTACTACTGGCCACTGTCCAGTGATGAGACTCAACTCTTTCTTTGCTGCATCTAAAGCTTTGATATTCTGGGTCGCCTCTCCTACTCCAATGTTAATCACTATTTTCTCCAATCTTGGAACAGCCAATTTATTTTTGTATCCAAACTCCTTCTGAAGCTTTGGAATTATTTCTTTTTCATATAATTCATGGAGCCTGCTTCTCATTTTATCTTATCTCCGTGTAGTTAAACATTTACTTAATCCAATACTGTGCCACATTTCCTGCAAACCCTCACTTTAGAATCTTCTTCTAATATTTTATGGCCAATTTTAACACCCTGATTACAGTCTTGACAAAAAATCATCAGATTCGAAATATGTATAGGAGCCTCTCTTTCCATTAATCCTCCCTGAATATTCTTTTGAGGGTCAGGTCGAATAAATTCTTTAACAAAATTTACTTTTTCAACTATTGCCCTATTCTTTTCAGGTATTACTTTCAGCACTTTTCCTTTTTTACCTTTATCCCGGCCAGCTTTAACAATAACTAGGTCATTTTTTTTGATTAAGATTTTATTATTCCCCATCTTAGACCACCTCCGGAGCAAGAGAGACTATCTTCATGAATTTCTTTTCTCTTAACTCCCGGGCTACTGGACCAAAAACACGAGTTCCAATTGGTTCGCCGTAACGATCGATAAGAACCGCTGCATTCTCATCAAACCGAATATACGAACCATCTTTTCTGCGAACTTCTTTTTTAGTTCTGACAATGACTGCTTTAACTACTTTCCCTTTAGGAATCTTACTGTTTGGCTCAGCTTCTTTCACTGAAGCAGCAACAATATCCCCAATAGAAGCCACTCTTCCTACTCCTCCTCCTATGGGAGTAATACACATAATTCTTTTCGCTCCAGTATTATCAGCCACTTTTAAAACCGTCTGAGCCTGAATCATTTTTTAATTTCCTTTTCAGATGAGGAATTAAGTTTCTCTTCCTGAGGACTTATACTTATAATCTCCCCTACTCGCCATCTTTTTCTTCGACTTAGCGGTCTTGATTCAACTATTTTAACCATATCTCCTACTTTACATCTCTCATATTCATCATGAGCTAAAAACTTTGACCTTTTTTTAATTATCTTCTTGTACAATGGATGCTGTACTGGTCTAATAACAGTCACCGTGACAGTCTTACTCATTTTTGTTCCAGTAACAACTCCGACAAGTGTCTTTCTCCTCTTATTTGTTTCCATTGCTTTTTATTCCTTTCTTTCTGTCATTCAAAATTGTCTTAATTCGAGCAATATCTTTTTTTATCAACCTAAGCTTCATCGGGTTGTCCAGCTGACCTAATGAATGTTGAAATTTAAGCTTAAATAATTGTTCTTTTAACTCTATTTCTTTGTCCTGGAGTTCTTCGTCACTTAATTCACTGAGAGTTTTTGCTTTCATTTCAATCCTCTCACTCAAATCTCGAAACAAACCGAGTTTTTATAGGAAGCTTATGAGCAGCTAATCTCATCGCTTCCCGAGCTATTTCTTCTGGTACTCCTTCCATTTCATAAATTATTTTTCCGGGTTTAACTACATCCACCCAGAACTCAGGGTCTCCTTTACCCTTTCCCATTCTTACTTCAGCCGGCTTCTTAGAAATCGGTTTCCAAGGGAAAACTCTTACCCAAATCTTACCCTTTCTTTTAACATGACGAGTAATGGCAATTCTTCCTGCCTCAATTTGGCGAGCAGTCAACCAGCAGGGTTCCAGAGCTTGCAATCCAAAGTCGCCGAAAGCCAAACTATTTCCTCGATATGCTTTTCCTCTCATTCTACCCCGCTGGTGTTTCCGATGTTTAACCTTCTTGGGCATTAACATAACTAAATCTCTCCAATTCTCTGAGTTTGTGAGGTGACTTTTAATTTATCTACATCACCCCGATAAATCCATACCTTGACTCCAATCTGACCATAAGTAGTAAAAGCCTCAGTAAACCCGTAATCGATATCTGCTCTCAAGGTCTGCAGCGGTAATTGCCCATATAAATACCATTCCGAGCGTGCTATTTCAACTCCTCCTAATCTTCCTGCACACATTATTTTTATCCCTTTGGCTCCCATTCTTAAAGCAGAATCAACTGCTTTCCTCATTGCCCGTCGATAGGAAACTCTTTTTTCTAATTGAAGAGCAATCCCTTCTGCCACTAATTGGGCATCTAATTCAGGTTTGTGGACTTCCTGGATATCAATATAAACTTCCTTATTAGTTAAAGATTGAAGCTCATCTTTTAGTTTTTCAATCTCTTTTCCTCCTCGACCAATAATAATCCCGGGGCGAGCTGTTTTGATTATTATTCTAATTTTATCAGCTACTCTTTCGATCTCAACCTCGGAAATACCAGCATGGAAATATCTATTTTTTATCTCTTTTTTAATCGCTAAATCTTGGTGAATAAGTTCAGCATACTCTTTTCCCTTAGAAAACCAACGAGAACGCCAAGATTTATTAAATCCTAATCGAAAACCATATGGATGAGTCTTTTGCCCCAAGTTTTACCTCCCTTTCTTTTCTTCCAAATAAATAGTGATATGACTTGTTCTTTTTAATATTCGGTGGGCCCGACCAAATGGAGCAGCCCTAAATCTTTTCAAAACTGGTCCTTGATCAACATATACCCGCGCAATGAAAAGATTATCAACATCAATTCCAGGGGATTTTTGCTGAGCATTAGCTATTGCTGAACGAAGCACCTTTTCTACTATTACTGATGCTTTCTTTTTATTTGAAAAATGAAGGATGGAAAGAGCTTCTCCTACATATCTTTCTCTAATCAAATCAACTATTAATCGGCACTTCTGAGGGGAAATTCTGATATATTTCCCCTGTGCCTGAGAAATAAACTCAGTTTCTTCTTTCTCGTCTTTCATTTTATTTCTTCATCCTAACTGTTCGGTCTGTCTTAGAAGTATGTCCTTTAAAGGTTCTGGTCGGTGAAAATTCACCTAATTTGTGCCCAACCATATTCTCAGTAATAAATACTGGAATGAATCTCTTTCCATTATGGACAGCAATCGTCATTCCAACCATCTCTGGAATAATAGTTGATCTTCTTGACCAGGTTTTTATTACCTGTCGCTTCTTCCCTTGTTTTGTCTGTCCCCTCAGTTTCTTCAATAAATGTTCATCCACAAAAGGACCTTTTTTTAATGATCTTCCCATTCTTTACTCCATTTCATTCTGAAATTGGAAATTGGAAATTGGAAAATAATTAATTTCCCGCTTCCAGTTTCCAATTTTCATCTTACTTAGTTCTCCTTTTAACTATATATTTTCCCGTTCTCTTATTCTTTCTCGTTTTATAGCCTTTAGTTGGCTGTCCCCAAGGTGAAACTGGATGGCGTCCTCCTTTGCTTTTACCTTCTCCTCCTCCATGAGGATGATCAATGGGATTCATCGCCGTTCCTCTGACATGAGGTTTTCTTCCCATCCACCGTTTTCTTCCAGCTTTCCCTATCGAAATATTTTCGTGGTCGATATTGCCAACTTGACCCACAGTTGCCCGGCAATCCAAATGAATTAGTCTAATCTCAGAAGAAGGGAGTTTCACCTGAGCATAATTTCCTTCCTTAGCAACAACCTGAGCTCCACTGCCTGCACTCCGAGCAAGTTGGCCTCCTTTCCCTTTCTTTAACTCAATATTGTGAATAGTAGTACCCAAGGGAATATATCTTAAAGGAAGGGCATTGCCAGGTAAAATATCTACTTGATGATTGGAAGAAATAATTCTTTGTCCAACTTTGAGTCCATTGGGACAGAGAATATATCTTCTTTCGCCATCTAAGTACTTTATTAAAGCAATATTAGCCGAACGGTTAGGGTCATATTCAATAGTTTCTACTATTCCAGGAACACCAATCTTGTCTCTCTTAAAATCTATTATCCGATAAGCTCGCTTATGCCCTCCTCCTCGAAAGCGAATAGCAATTCGACCTAAATTATTTCTTCCACCTTTCTTTGGTAATGAAATAACTAAAGGTTTATAAGGTTTAGTAGCAGTGATTTCTTCAAAAGATGATCCTGTCCTGTGCCGGGTACCTGGAGTAACTGGATTGTAATTCTTCACTCCCATTTTTACACCGCCTCAAAATATTCAATCATTTTCTCGCCTTCTTTTAGCTTTACATAAGCTTTCTTCCAATCGGGTTTTTTACCTACTCTCAATCCTACCCTTCTTTTCTTTCCCTTAGCTCGTTGAGTTCTCACTCTTTCTACCTTGACCTTGAATAACTCTTCAACTGCTTTTTTAATTTCAAGTTTATTTGCTCTTACATCTACTTCAAAACAGAGCTCTCTATTTTTCTCTTTAAGCCAGGTACTTTTCTCAGTTAAAAGAGGTCGTCTTATAATCTGATATTTATCACCTCTCATTTTAACCTTTCCATTAAGAATTGGAATCCACTTTGGGTAAAAACAAGCTGGTCATATCTTAAAATATCATATATGTTAATTTCATCAAAACCGATTGCTTTAATCCGAGGTAAATTCCGCATTGCTAAGATCAAATTTTTATTTTCCCTGGTATCAACAATCAGGGCTGAACCTAATTCTAAGTTTTTAACAAGCTCTACACCTTTTTTAGTTTTCGGTTCATCTAATTCTAATTTATCCACCACAATTAATTTGTTTTCCTTAAATTTCATAACCAAAGCTGATTTTAAGGCATTTTTCTTTGCTTTCTTGGGCATTTTATAGCTGTAATCTCGAGGTTTTGGTCCAAAAATAGCCCCTCCTTTTCTCCAGAGGGGAGAACGAATGCTCCCTGCTCTTGCTCGACCAGTGCCTTTCTGCCTCCAAGGTTTTCTCCCTC
>JBHIEE010000066.1:0-15165 GCA_046760445.1 Candidatus Aminicenantia bacterium | reverse complement strand
AGGGGAGTAAGGGCACCATAGTAATCAATCTTGATATCTTCCAAGACTGAGATTGATGCTCGACCTGTTCTAATCTTACTGAGTTCCTTTTTGAAATGTTCAGTAGAGTTAATCATTCGCTTTTCTAATTCCTTCAGAATTTCTTTGACCATTTTAATTTCTCCTTTGGATGGATTTTAACCAAATTATAATTTAATCAGAAATTTCTTTAGCTGACTACAGTACCAACTGGTTCGCCTAAAACAGCTCGTTTAATGTTTCCTTTATTTTTTAGATTAAAAACAATAATTGGTAACCGATTATCCATACATAGAGAAATAGCGGTCGCATCCATTACTTTTAGTTCTTTTTCTAAAACATCAAAGTATTTTAACTTGCTAAATTTCTTAGCTTTTTTGTCTTTTAAGGGATCTTTATCATAAATTCCATCTACCTTAGTAGCCTTCAAAATTACTTCAGCTTTTATTTCTACTGCTCGTAAAGCAGCGGCAGTATCCGTAGTAAAGTACGGGCTTCCTGTTCCAGCAACAAATATCACTACCCGACCCTTTTCTAGGTGCCGAATTGCCCTTCTTGGAATAAATGGTTCAGCTATTTGTTTAATTTCAATAGCAGAGATTAATCGAGTAACCATATTTTCTTTTTCCAGTGCGTCCTGAAGAGCTAATCCATTAATTAAGGTAGCTAACATTCCCATATAATCTGCTAATGAGCGATCCATCCCAGAAGCTGTACCTTCTACCCCGCGGAAAATATTCCCACCGCCCACCATTAAAGCAATTCGAACATTAAGCTGATGAACTTCTTTAATTTCTTTTGAGATTATTTTGATAGTCTCGGGGTCCAAACCATATTGCCTATCTCCCATTAGGGCTTCACCGCTTAATTTTAATAAAATTCTTTGATAAACTGGTTTTTCCTTAGACATATTTTATATTTTATTTAGAGAGATTCTCCGAGTTGGTATCGGGTAAACCGTCGGATTCTTATATTTTCTCCAAATTTAGAAATAAAAGAGGCAACAAGTTGTCTTATGGAAATATTTTGGTCTTTGATATATGGTTGTTCCAGGAGGCACACTTCTTGATAGAATTTTTTTAATTTTCCTTCGACAATTTTTTCAATGATTTCTGGAGGTTTGCCTGAATTTTTAAACTGATCACGAGTGATTTCTTTTTCTTCTTCTAATTCATTGCTTGGAATGTCTTCAGGAGAAATATACTTTGGATTAGCAGCCGCAATATGCATGGCTATGTTTTTAATCAATTCTTGAAACTCATTATTTCGGGCAACGAAGTCAGTCTCACAGTTAATCTCAACTAAAACGCCAATCTTTCCGTTGAGATGAATGTAAGCTCCAACTGCTCCCTCAGATGTTTCCCGAGCCGTTTTCTTTTTAGCTCGATCATATCCTCTTTTTCGAAGAATAATAATTGCTTGATTAATGTCGCCCTTACTTTCCTTCAGGGCTTTTTTGCACTCCATTATTCCTATCCCAGTTCTTTGGCGTAGTTCCTTCACTATTTCTGAAGTTATTTTCATCTCCGACTCCTAATGAAGTTAATTTTATTTTTCTATATTATCAGATAGATTATTTGCTTTGTGAGAGGAAGGTTCTTTTTGAGAAGATGATTTATTGCTTTCTTTTGAAACTTCTTCTGATGAAGAAGCTGCTTCTTTTTCCTCTTTTAATTCTGTCTCAATTCTTTGTTTTTTCCCTTCGATTATTGCTTCAGCTATCTTGGAAGTGAAGAGTTCAATAGCTCGAACAGCATCATCATTGCCTGGAATAGGGAAATCAATTTTTTCTGGATCTCCATTAGTATCAACAACAGCAATTATTGGGATTTTTAATTTTTGTGCCTCAGAGATAGCAATGCTTTCTTTAGAAGAGTCAATAACAAATAAAACGCCAGGTAACTCAGTCATCTCTTTCATTCCACCCAAATTCTTAGAAAGTTTCCGATAAACCTTCTCCCTCTTGGACTGTTCTTTCTTAGAGAGTAAATCCCACCTTCCATCCTCTTTCATCTCTTCCAATTCAATTAATTTATCAACACTTTTCCTGATCACGTTAAAATTAGTTAGCAATCCTCCCAACCATCTTTGGTTAACATAGAAACTCTCACATCTTTCAGCCTCTTCTTTTATTATATCCTGAGCCTGACGTTTAGTCCCAACAAACAAGACCTCTTTTTCTTCTTTCACGGTATCTACCACAAACTGAAGAGCTTCTTTGAATATTTTAATTGTTTTCTGTAAGTCAATGATATAAATTCCATTTCTCTGCCCAAAGATATATTCCTTCATTTTTGGATTCCATCGCTTTGTTTGATGGCCGAAATGAACACCTGCTTCTAAGAGTTCTTTCATAGTAATGGCTACCAACTCATTACCTCCATTATCTTTTGTGGTATTGAGGAGCTTTCCTTGCACCTCTTAATCCATATTTCTTTCTCTCTTTTTCTCTCGAATCACGAGTTAATAAACCTGCTTTTTTCAAATTGGGTCTGAGTTCTTTATTGAAATCTACTAAGGCACGAGCAATTCCTAATCTAATAGCTCCTGCTTGAGCACTTATTCCTCCACCTTCAACCCTGATTAAAAGATCAAACTTATTAACTGTTTCAGTGAGCAAAAGAGGCTGTTTGATGATTACTCTTTGAGTTTCTAAAGTAAAATATTCATTAAATGAACGGGGTTTTTTGTTAGCAATAAAAGTGATGTTTCCTTTGCCCGGTCTTAAATAAACTCGGGCCATAGCTGATTTTCTTTTTCCTGTTCCATAATATTGAATTAAACTCATTCTTTTTCCTCAATTTGGAATATTTCAGGGTTTTGAGCTTGATGGGGGTGATTGGACCCTTGATAGACCTTTAATTTTTTAAAGAGGGCTCGACCTAATTTATTCTTGGGTAGCATTCCCCATACAGCTTTTCTGATAACTTCCTCGGGTTTAGTATTAATCATTTTTTCAAAAGTTATTTCTTTCAACCCCCCAGGATAGCCAGAATGTGAGCGATATGTTTTCTGCTTTCTCTTTTTCCCGGTTACTCTCACTTTCTCAGCATTAACCACTATCACGAAATCTCCAGTATCAATAAAATTAGTAAATTGGGGTTTATGCTTTCCTCTTAAAAGCAAAGCAATCTGGCTGGCCAATCTGCCGAGCACCTTTCCCTGTGCATCTATTAACCACCACTTTTTTTCTATTTCATTTTTCTTTGGGAAGTATGTTTCCACTTTTACTCACCTTCTTTACCTGGCTAACTAATTTTTATCCAAGCGTTTGATCATTAAAAATACTAAATTCTTTCAGATTTGTCAACTGCTTTTCTCGGTTTAAGCTTCTTGTTGATAAAATGAAGGGATTAGGGAAGAAGTCTTATTTCCTTCTAATAAATAGTTTAATGGGGGTCCCCCAGAGGTCGAATTCTTTTCTAATTTGATTAATAAGAAACTTTTCATATGAAGGAAAAAGTTGTTTTGGCTTGGAACAATACAAGGCAAAAGTAGGAGGGAGTATTCCTTTTTGACTAATAAATTTTACTTTTAGTGGTTGTTTATCTTTGGATATTAGAGGATGCCTTTCGATGATTCTTTCAAGAAATTTGTTTAAAGCCGAAGTGAGAATTCTCTTTTTGCTATTTTCGTAAATCTGAACAGCGATATCTAAAATTTTGATTACTCTTTTTCCAGTTAAAGCTGAAATAAAAATTAATGGAGCATAATCTATGAAACTTAACTTTTGGCTGATTTTTTTCTCAAATATAAAGTAAGTGAAGGAGTTTTTTTCTACTAAATCCCATTTATTGACCACCACTAAGATTGGTTTACTTGAAAGATGAGCTAATTGGGCAATCGTTGCGTCCTGGTGAGTTGGTGACTCAAGAGCATCCACAACTAAGCATATTACATCTGCCCAGCCAATGTGTTTTTTAGCCTTAATTACAGCTGCCTTTTCTCTTTTATCTGTTGTTCGACCTAATTTTCTTATTCCTGCTGTATCAATTAAAATGAAAGGTCTAGCATTCCTGATGATCAAAGTATCAGTGCTATCCCGAGTGGTGCCTGGGATATCACTGACAATGAGTCTTTCTTCTCCAAGCAGTCGATTAATTATTGAAGACTTCCCGACATTAATCCTTCCGACAATCGCTATTTTTAAAGGTTCTGAAGGGAATTCTTTCACTTTTCTCTCTGGTAAAATTTCAGCGATAGCGTCCAATAGAGAATCAATTCCTCTTTTATGTTCAGCCGAGATAGGAAAGACTTTTGAGCCTAATTTATAAAATTCTACTACCTTTTCCTCAACAGAGGGAGAGTCAATTTTATTAACAACAATTAAAAGTGGTTTATTTAGTTTTTTTAAAGAAATAAATAGCTCTTTCTCTATGGGAAGTAATTCTCTTCTTCCATCCAGAACAAATAGTAAAATATCTGATTCTCGGGCTGCTTCCAATGCTTTTTCCTTTACCTGATGGGATATAGGCTCATTTTGAGTGTCCAGTGCTCCTCCTGTATCGACCACTTCAAATCTTTTATTTTGCCACTGAGCTGTCCCATAAATCTTATCCCGAGTCATCCCGGGTAAGGAATGGACTAACGCTTTTTTCTCGCCTATTATTCGATTAAATAAAGTTGATTTTCCTACATTTGGAAAACCAAGAATAGCTACTTTAGGTAATGCCATTTTAATTTTTCTTCTTAAAGGAGCGATTTGATAGCTTTAAAAATCGAAGATTTATTTCTCTTCGAATTAAAAACACTCTTTTCAGGTTTTTTCTCTCATTTAGTTATTAAACTGAAGCGAGGAGAAAAGGGCTTGGTTAAATCAATATGTCCATTAAGAGTTTCTTTTTCCATTCCTTCAATTAATATTTGAACTTTTTTAATTTGTTTAAAATTATAAGCCAAAGAATTAACCACAGCATAGATAGCAGTAATCTCAGCCTGTGAACCTCCAGGGTGTTGCTGATAAATTTCCTTGGAAAAGTCTACATAAACAATTCCTTCTTTAGTTAGGAAGAGCTCTCTTAATCGGGTATCAGGAGGAAGAGGAGAAATATAATCATTAGTTGAGCCTTTTATTAGTTCTATTATTACTTGCTTAGCTTGATTAATGAGAGATGGGGTAAGATATATCTCTCTTTCTTCAGAATGAAGAAGAGAATCCTTCTCCCCTATAAAGAAAAGGGTAACTTTCATCTTTTCTTCTTCTTCGGTATAAAGCGGCTCTTCGGAAAGATAGATTTCTTCTTTAATTTCTTTTATTTTTTCACCTCGCTGACTGAGGAAAATAAAAACAAGAAGGAAGATGACAATGACGAAAAGAATTCCTAAAATAATTAATTTCCCCTTTTTCATATTTTTTCAACTCGCCCCATATAATCTTAGATATTTAGCTATACCTTTGTAGATAGCTAAAGCTACTTTAAACTGAAATTCAGGAGAAGAAAGCTCTTTTTCTTCTCGAGGGTTAGAAATAAAAGCAACTTCGATTAATACGGCGGGCATCGCAACATTAGATAACACTTTGAAAGGAGCCTGTTTTATTCCTCTGTTTTCAGTACTTAATAAAAAATTAAGCTCATTCTGTATTAATTCAGCCAACTGACTACTCTGCTTTAAATAAGTTGTCTGAGCCATATCCCAGAGAATCATTTTTATATCATTTTCGTTTTCGGGCAAAATTCCCTCTTCTAATTCTGCTGAGTTATTTTCAAAATAAGCTAATTTTCTTGCATCTTCATCACTGGCGTGAAGACTTAAAAAATAAGTTTCTGAACCATGAGCTGTTTTTCGATAAGAAGCATTGGTATGGATGCTGAGAAACATCTCTGCTTTCTGATTATTGGCAAGTGATGCCCGATCTTCCAAGGGGAGATTGATGTCCTCTGTTCTGGTAAGAACAATCTGAAGAGGTAAATTTTTCTCTAAAATTGATTTTAATTTTTTAGCAATTGCCAGAGTTATATCTTTCTCCGTTGAGCCAGATGGACCTCTCGCCCCACGATCAGAACCTCCATGACCTGGATCAAGAACAATAGTTTTAAGTGACCTCGAAATGAATTGAGAAGAAGATGAACGGGCTGGAGAATTTTTCGAGGAATCTTTGGAAAGAGGAGATGATAAGGGTTCTGTAGGATTTTTAATGTCTTCCCCGTGTAAAGTTGGAACTAAAGATGAATCAAAAGATGAATCTCTGCTTTCCTTGAAATCTAAAACCAAACGGAAAGGATTAATTAAAGTAAAGTGATCAAGAATAAAATTTTTCTTTTTAAGGGTTACTCTTAAATAAGTAACATTTTCTCCTTTTTCCCACTCGAATGATTTTATTAGCTTGCTTGATACTTCTTTAAGTGTAGAAGGAAGAGTGAAATCTCCTTGAATGATAACGGTCAATTGATTCTGGGAAGAAATTACTTCATACGGGAAAGGCCTGACTGTTTCAATGACTACTCGAGTAAAGTCAGGATGATCGTGGTATCTATATTTCAATTGGAAAGAGGAATTAGGAAAACAGAGTTTTATTCCCCAAAAAAAGATTAATATAAAAAAAATTAATGAATTTCTCTTCTTTAATCTAATCGTTGTCACTGTGTATCCATTCTAAAATGTATCCTTTTTTAATTCCGGAGTTCATATGGGACATAAATCCAATTTAAATTTTAAATTTAATTGGTGGAGGCGGCGGGAATCGAACCCGCGTCCGGAGATCTTCAGCCAGAAGTTTCTACATGCTTATCCTCTTCCTTAGTTTCGTCTGATGGGGTTTGAAGAGGAAAAACACCCATCGACTAGTCCTGAATTAAGGTTCGCTCATCGGGCTCAGGACTTATCCGACTCGCTATCCTGCTTCTCGACACCTCATTAGGCTCCACAGGAAAAAGCCCAAGAGATGGCTGCTTTATTTAAGCAGCGACAGACAGATTTGCTGCACTTATTTTTTTCCACCTTTTTAACGAGGGTGATGGAACCTCGGCATGCTTCTTCTGCCTCATTATCTCCGTCGAAGCCATTTCGCCCCCACGGGCCTTACACAAGAATTATAGGATAGAGAGAGTCTCTTTGTCAACTTCAGAAGTTCTTGACAAAAAAAATTCAATAGTTTAAGTTAATATTACCAATGACAGAAGGATGGGGTCGTAGTTCAGTCGGTTAGAACGCCGGCCTGTCATCCCGAGTACTCGGGACGAGTTCGAGTCTCAGGGAGTGAACGATGTTTTATGTATATTTATTGCAGAGCGAAAAAGATGGTTCTTTTTATATTGGATATACCTCGAATTTAGAGCTTAGAATAGAGGAACATAATAATGGTAGAGGACGTCACACTAAGAAGAAAGCACCGTGGTCATTAGTTTATGTAGAAAGATTCGAAACAAAAAAAGAGGCTCTGAAACGAGAGAGATTTTTAAAAAATCAGAAAAATAGAGCATTTTATGAAAAGTTAATGTGGGGTCGTAGTTCAGTCGGTTAGAACGCCGGCCTGTCACGCCGGAGGTCGCGAGTTCGAGTCTCGTCGGCCCCGCCACTTCCTACCTAACACGAGCGTTTTCGACTTTGGAAACCCAGCCCAAGTCAAGATTTTCATATCCTATTTTTGGGCTTCACCTCATATAAAAATAAAAAATCAAATATCAAAAGTTGGTACACCACGTGGGGTATACCACTGTGGCAAAATGACAAATTAAAATTCAAAACTAATACTAATAGTTCTGCGGTGCTGCAGTCAAAAAAATCAACTGCAGCACTGCAACACTGCAGAACTAATGTAAAAGACATTTTTGCATTTTGATTTATTTAAAGCTTCCATAAAAGCCATCTTCACCATCAATCTATACAATATCATTTAAAATCATTTGAAAACCCTTTCATTAACTTATTACTGTTTGCTGATTAAAATTTCGGCCTGTCATCCCGAGTACTCGGGACGAGTTCGAGTCTCGTCGGCCCCGCCACCAAAAAATTAATACCAGCAAAGCTTTTCCCTGTTTAAAGGTTAAGTCCATTTTGTGAATATTCTAATTTAAAATATGTTGGCTAATTTCTTTAAATTTTACATTAAGCGACATAATTTATGATTATTTTTATTGATTTCGCTATAAGTTGACTTCAAATTTTTCCTGTGCTATAAGTTATAAACGGTCAAAATAAAGAAAAAAGAGCAAAAAAGCAAATTTTTATCTCTTGGGGGATTTATGTTTTTTGCTTTTAAGTATTTTTGCATATGAAGCCTGATGTTGGACGTCATTTTGGGTCTCTATACATGTCTTTTCACCTCTTTTAAGGAAATATGTGATGAGAAAAAAAACAATTATTGGAACAATCTTGGTTGTCTTTATTTTTTCTATTTCTATTAACGCCCAAGGGAAAAAAGAACAAACAAAACAAAATATTAAATTGCCTAATCTGGACCCTGAACAGAAGGAGGAACGGGCTGTTCGGTATGTCTTGCCTCGCATTAACGACCCGATTACGCTTGACGGTTTGAGTGACGAGTCAGCCTGGGAGGGCATTGAATCAGTTCCAGTGGTCATGTACGCGCCCAATTTCGGAGACGAACCAACAGAGCGAACTGAAATTCTGGTGGCCTATGACGATGATTACCTGTATGTCGCTGGACGGCTCTACGAGAGAGAGCCCTCGAAAATACAAGCCCCCTCCAAGAAAAGGGACTCGCTTATCCCCAGTAACGATTACTTTGGTATCCTAATTGACACGTTCAATGATAAAGAAAATGCATTGGGGTTTTTCACGACTCCATTGGGTCTGAGATTAGATTTTACGGTATTTAATGACGCCCAGGGCCCCTTTCCCGTGAACGCGAGTTGGAATACATTCTGGGATGTGGCAACGGTACGAAACAGCGACGGATGGTTTGTAGAGATGCGTGTACCGCTCTCGAGCCTCCGCTTTCAAGACAAGGACGGACACGTCGTAATGGGCATCATCACCTGGCGATATATTGCGCGCAAGAATGAGGTGATAATTTTTCCTGCAATCCCACCGAATTGGGGACAATGGAGTGCGTGGAAACCATCTCAGGCGCAGGAAGTTGCGCTCGACGACGTCTACAGTCGTAAACCCCTGTACATTGCCCCATACATACTTGGCGGAATTGGGCAGTCCTTTGAGCTCAATGATGCCGAAACAACTTATCAACGCATCGACGATCCAACGCATGAGGTAGGACTGGATATCAAGTATGGACTGACGAGCAATCTTACACTCGATGTTACCTTGAATACTGACTTCGCCCAGGTCGAGGCGGATGACCAGCAGATCAACTTGACGCGCTTCTCACTATTCTTCCCGGAAAAACGGCTTTTTTTTCAGGAGCGCTCGAGTACTTTCGAATTCAACTTTGGCGGGCCGAACCGTCTCTTTTACAGCCGCCGTATTGGAATTTATGAGGAAGAATCTGTCCGTATTTACGGAGGAGCCCGCCTTGTGGGGCGAATTGGTCCCTGGGATTTGGGGTTTCTTAGCATGCAAACAGCCCCCATAGAGGATCTTCCCTCGGAAAATTTTGGTGTGCTCCGGATACGCCGCCAGGTCATCAATCCAAACTCCTATGTTGGTGTGATTGTCACCAACAGGATAGGCATGGATGGCACCTATAACACAGCCTACGGTCTGGATGGTATTTTTCGCCTCTTCGGGGATGACTACCTATTGCTTAGATGGGCACAGACCTTTGAAAATGGTCAAGAAAACAACCCTGCCTCGCTCGACCCAGCACGAATACGTGTGAACTGGGAACGACGAACAACCAAAGGGCTGGGCTACAACCTGAGTTATTCTCGGTCTGGTCCCACCTACAACCCTGGAATAGGGTTCGAGCTACGTGACAATTTTACGCGGTTTGGCAACCGCTTGCTGTACGGATGGATTCCAGGCGAGCTTTCCCCTTTGTTCACTCACCAGGTCTTTGTGAATGGGTTCCTGTTTCTGCGTAACACAGACGGGTCGATCGAGTCGGCAGAATTCGGTCCAGGATGGGGGTTTACAACAAAGTCTGGCTACTCCGGGAAGATTGCGGTCAAGCTGTTCTACGAAGATGTATCTGAGCCCTTCGAGTTTTCAGACAACGCCGATGTGCCTGTGGGGCGGTACACATTCTATGGTCTGAACGGTGAATTCTCGACTCCCTGGGGCAGACTCTTCAACATTAATACTACCCTTGATGCTGGTTCCTTCTACGATGGCTCGCGGGTGTCTTTCGATGTCACTCCTCGGTGGAACATCTCCTCTAGCCTGGAATTGAGCGGCACGTATCAGTTTAACCGGGTTTCGTTTCCCGCCCGCGATCAGCAGTTTATTGCACATATCGCACGGCTGCGAGTCTTAGCCATGTTGAATACAAAGTTTTCGGCGACCGCCTTTATCCAATACAACAGCGCCACCGACGCGGTCATCGCTAACATCCGGCTTCGATACAATCCGCGTGAAGGCAACGACCTCTATCTGGTCTACAACGAAGGGCTTAATACGAACCGATACCGCGAGGATCCAGCTCTTCCTTTTACCAGCAGCCGCACGGTGATGTTGAAATACACTTATACGTTTAACTTATGATAAAAGGGGCATTATGTACTAGACTATGAAACAAAAAGCACCCGTTAGACCTGGGGCGTTAAGCAACTTCGTAAGAACGTAATATGGTATCAAATATTAAGGTTAAGGCAAAAGCTAAGAATTTTTCACTACATAATTTTTAACTGTTTTAATTGCTATCAATTTTAGTTGACTTCAAGTTTTTCCTAAGCTATAAGCTATGAGAGGAATATATAAACGAAAATGAGTAGAAAAGGGTAAAATTCGCAATATAGTGAAGAAGCAAATTTCTGTCCAATAACCAATTTTAGAGAGAAGAATGAAAAAAATAATTCAAGTTGTTATATTTATAATTATTATAGGAATAATTTTTGCCAATAAGACGAAGCAATCTATTCATATTGAAGATATTGGTACAGACGGTGAAATCCTCATGGAGTATAATTATCTCACTGGTAAGGAAAGTTATAATTTAGCTGAAAATGTAGCTGCTTATTTCCAATGGTGTCAAGACCGAGGATATAATATTTTTATTGGAATTGAATTTTTTTACATTGGTAGTCCTTCGCCATATTTTGAGCCCGCTACTATTTGGTTCAATTCTCCCACTCTTTTGTCTAAAGGGTATTCTCTTGAGGAAGATGTATTGAGAGTGGTAATAGATGAGGCTAAGAAACGGGATTTGAGTATTTATGTGAATATTGAGTTACTTGCTCATGCAAATTTTGATATTGAGCCGCATGATCCTAATCTAAAGTTTTTAACTACTCAAGATATCAAACAAGTGATTCAAGAATTGTATGACTATGGTGTTAAAGGAATATTAGAAGAAGCATTTCCAGATGAATATGTTCAGGCTATATGGGAGAAGACTCGAGAATTAGGGATGGAATACTTCCATTATTTTGATGAATGGCGTGGGTATGCAGATGTTTTTGTCAGCGAGGATTATCATTTCTATCCTTCAACTCGAGCAGAGGTAGAAAAGTTAGAACCCATTGGGACATTGGGATCAACTATAGGAAATCTAAATGTGATGTTTGGACATGCTCAAGCTTTAGGAGTTCCTGCCCGGGTCGGGGTGGCTGGTAATTGGGGTTGGAAACCAGGTATGCAGAATAATGTTACTATTTATAGGATGGTTGGTTTTGATCCAGATGGATTCAGTTACTATAGTGCAGATGAGACAGATTACAGGTGGGTAGAGAAAAATTATACTGGTGAGTTAATTCAAAATTTGTACCAAGAATTTGGCAAAGACTATAACCCGCGTCCATTAGCTAATTTGATTATTAACTTGCCCTTTGCAAAAGAAGAAACTTACTATTCTCTTGATTATGCAATTTCTGCGTTTGATGTTCTTACTAATACATTAACAGCTGCAGGTTATGATTTATATGTCACTTATGATCAGCCATACAACAGCTCTGATGTGGAAACTTATATTATTCTCACTTATGGAGAAAATAAAGATGAAGAGTTATTCCATAACATATCTTCAGAAATAGTAAATCTTTTCTCTTCAGGGAAAAAAGTGCTCCTTGTAACTATTGCTGGTATACCCAGGAATACTGCTAATTGGCGTTCAGTACGCCAAGCACTGGGAATTCCTCAAGAGCAAGATTTTGATTATGCTATTGATTGGGAAATCATTAACAATATCCTACCACTGACTATAACTTATCAAAATAAGACCGTGCAGTATAGCGGTTTGGATATGTGGCAGGCAGGTAGTTATGCTGATAAAATTCCCCCGCGTGCAGTGAGAGGAGAAGTGCTATTATCAGGAAATATTGATGGTCGAAACTCGGCATTATTAATCAAAAATGGTAACAATTATTTTCTCAATGGACATCCTATTCACCTTGATATGACTTTTGTGTTAGCCAATCTTTTAAAGCCAGATGTCTTATCAGTTCCCTTTAATGAACCTACTTTTTCATATGTTTCAAGGGGAGAAATAACTACCATTTTAGCAGGAAAAGACACTCATATTAATATGAATCTGCCTATCACTAATAATACTGTAAAACTGGTTGAATACAATGACATAGGCCAGCGTATTGTCGACGATCCTACCTACTACTTTTCTAACCCATTTATTTACAGTCTGAAAAAATGGCATCTTTTGATAATTGATGGAACAGGAACTAAAAAGAAATTAGGGAGGAAAAGGAGATAATAGATTTTGCTTCAAAGACAGCTTTATAAGAAAAATTGGACCTGACCTACCTTTATTTTTCAGTGTATTTTCTTTACTGTTTCTCCTGAAGCTATTGCTTTAAGATATTTCTAATTAATATCTTTTGGAAAATCTTTTTAATTCTGCTTCCATTTCTCTTCGGCGGTCTCGTTCTTTGATTGCTTCCTTTTTTTGGTATTCTTTCTTTCCCTTAGCCAGAGCTAATTCAATTTTGACTATTCCCCGCTGATTTAAATAGATTTTAGTGGGAATAAGAGTCAATCCTTTTTCCCTTACTTTTCCGGTCAGTTTCTTTATTTCTCTTTTATGAAGAAGCAATTTTCTTGGCCTTTTTGGTTCATGATTGAACTGATTAGCTGGTTCATAAGGACTTATATGACAATTCATCAGAAAAATCTGTCCATCTTTTATTTCAGCATAGCTTTCTTTAAGGCTTACTCTCCCTTCTCTTATTGATTTAACCTCACTGCCCAGAAGTGAAATACCGACCTCATAGGGTTCCAAAATATGATAGTTGTAATTAGCCTTCTTGTTGGTTGCGATTATCTTCATCATTTATTTTTTCATCCTTTTCCCTTAATATCACTTTGACTGATTTTATCTGATGCCCTTTCATTTTTTGAATAGTTATTTTTATTCCTTGATAATTAATTTCATCTTTTTCATTGGGAATTCTTCTTAGTTCAGACAGAATAAACCCAGCTAAAGTAGTATACTCACTTTTTTCCGGAAAGTCAGTATTTAATGTCTGATTTATCTCCTTTATGGGAGCATATCCTTGAATGAGGAATATATTATTTCCTAACGGGGTAATAATTTTTTCTTCGGCTAAATCGTACTCATCTCGAATTTCTCCGACAATTTCTTCTAAGATATCTTCTAAAGTAATAATTCCCTTGATGCTGCCATATTCATCAACAACAATCGCTAAATGAACATTATTTTCCTGCATCTGGCGGAGAACAATTTCCACATTGACTGATTCAGGAACGAAGAAAGGTTCTCTTAGTATTTGGTAGATATTGAATCTTTTCTTCTTGACTAAGTAGGGAATAACATCTTTAGAGTGAATGGCGCCCTCTATTTCATCTAATCTGTCCCGGTACACTGGAAAACGAGAATATTCACTGGAAATAATAGTATTTAATATTTTACGAAAAGATGATTTTATTTCAATCGCCACGACATTCGTTCGAGGAATCATTATTTCTTTAACTGGTAACTTCCTTATTTCTAAGATACCGGTTAACATTTTTCTTCGATGGAGAGGCAGGTTACTTCTCTCCATACCAGTGGTCAGAATAACTTTTATCTCTTCTTCATCTAAGGCAGAGGGAAATCTAACAGGCTTTTGATGAAATATTCTTAAAATTAGATTGGAAAAAAGGGTAAATCCTTTAACTATTGGGGCAAATAAGAAAGTAATTAATTTTAAAGGGTAAATGAAAAAAAAGCTCAGTGTTTGAGGGTGGTGAGCGGCATAAATCTTGGGAGTAATTTCCGCCAAAAGAAGAATTAGGAAGGTGGTAGTTAAAGTGGCATACAGGACAGCTTGATTTTTGTTTTTCATGAGAGAGACAAATATAAAAGTAGCTAATGATGCGGTAGCAGCATTGACAAAGGTATTGCCAATAAGAATAGTAGCCAATAATCTGTCAGGATAGGTTAATAATTTTTTAACAGATTTAGCTTTCTTGTTTCCTTTTTTCACTAAATAATCTAACCGATAGCGGTCCAAAGAAATAAAAGCTGTTTCAGATGAAGCAAAAAAAGCACTTAATAAGAGAAATATAAAAAAAGCAATCAGGGATAAAAGAAGCATTTTTAGGTGGTTTAAGAATTATCTGAAGGTACAAAATCTTTAAAACAATTGGTTAAAATTTCATCAATCTTTTTCTCAATTTCTGAATAAGGAACATGTTTAACTTCTGATATTTCACAAACAATTAGTCTCTTGGCTCTTTCCATCATCTTCTTTTCTCGAAAAGAAAGAGGTTTAATTAAATTTAGATAAAATAAATTTTTAAACACGACTACTGTATTATAAATTGAGCCTGATGTCATTTTATCGATGTGTTCTTTATATCTTCCTTTCCAATTCATAATCAGCTCGATATCGCCGTTTTCCAGAAGATTAAAAACCTCTTTAACCTCTTCTTCTAAAATCGGTTTTCGAATTCCCATATCTTTAGTATTATCAGCTGGAACTAAAACCAGTGTGTCATTTGATAATATTCTTACTTGGAAGAAAATAGACTTTTCTCCAAATATGCTTTTTTCCTGGATATCTTCAATAATTGCAAGCCCATGATTGGGATAGATTATTTTATCCCCAACTTTAAAATTCACTTCCCATCCTTTTGATTAAACTATACATGAAAAAGAAAGATAAGTCAAATTTC
>JBHIEE010000065.1:0-15985 GCA_046760445.1 Candidatus Aminicenantia bacterium | reverse complement strand
ACCTTTCATAAAGATAAAAACCTCCCTCATACACAACTTTTATTCTACTTCCACAAAAAAAATGAATTTACTTTATCCTCACTTTTCACACAATCTGACGTTAAACGAAATTCAGGTATAAATGTTCAAGAAAAAGAGATAAAAAGGAGGTCAGAATGAATATCTACGTAGGCAATTTGTCACGCGAGGTCACCGAAGATGATTTGCGGCAGGCTTTTGAAACCTTCGGGGAGGTCACATCTGCTAAAATCATCACGGACAAATTCAGCGGCGTATCGAGAGGATTCGGATTCGTGGAGATGCCCACTAAAGCTGAAGCCCAGGCTGCGATCACAGGCCTGAACGGCAAGGAGTTGAAAGGACGAACGCTTACCGTTAATGAGGCTCGCCCTCGCTCCGAAGGCCGTCGAGGAGGTGGTGGACAACGCTCCTGGTGATCAGTCCTCAGACATAACAGATTCATAACAGAACTTTGCCTAACACGGGCTTTGCAGCTCACTTTGTCTGCCTAAATGCTTTGCTCTTCGCAAAGCCCGGAATTAGACGAAATCGGCCGTTAGTTAGAGTAGAGAAATGAAACCAATAAATACAAAAATATACCCTAGGCTTTTAAAAGAGCTAGATAAAATATCAAAAGAATACGGATATTTAATCTCTTCAATTAGTAATCGAATGATTCAAGATAGAGAACTTGCCAGGGATGTAGCTCAGGAAGTTTGGTATGAAATAATAAAAAGTTATCCTGGTTTTAGAGGAGATTCAAAAATATCTACATGGATTTATACAATAGCAAAGAGAGTTATAATGCGTTTTGCTAAAAATGAAAGACTTTATACAACAAGATTTTTAAAGAAGTATTTTCATGAAGAAGGCCAAAAAGATATATTTAAAATTCAGTATATCCCAGAGTTTGAAAAAAAGCTATGGGTAAAAGAACAATGTGATAAATGTCTTACTGGCGTATTACATTGCCTAACAAATGAGTATCGAATGATTTATATTTTCCGTGAAATAGCAAATCTTTCATACAAGGAAATCTCAAAAATAATGAAAAAAGATGAACAAACATTAAGAAAGATTGTTTCTCGAACTAAATCAAAGCTAAATAGGTTCTTAAAGAATGAATGTGTGCTGTATAATCCTGAGGGTAGTTGCCAATGCAAAATGAAAAAGCTAGTAAAAAAAATAAATTTAATAGAAGAATACGATAAAATAAGAAAATCTGTTGAGAAAATAAATTTCTATAAAGCAAGTCAAAGGGTTTTTCCTGAAAAAAATTACTGGAAAAATATAATGTGATATGTCACAAAATCCGTTTTACTTACACTAATGATAATGAAAAAATAATGCAAAGGAGTAAGGAAAAATGGATGCCCAAACAAAAATTCAAATGCTTCAAATGACCTATATCGGTCAGACGGTAGATGCTATTCGTCAAATGGATATTCAAGGTGTTCTCGAAAAAGCCACCGAAATAAAAAGAAAAGAACAATTAAAAACTGGGGGAAAGAAAGCTAAAAGATACGGGCTAACCGCTCCTGAACAGATATTTCTATTCTTCGGAGAATCGTTAGGCAACATTAACTCTTAACAACAAAAAGAAAGGAGTTAAAGAATGACCACTACACAAGACATCTCGGTGGACTTTCTCTATAAGTCCAACTATGTCGAGGTTTGCGGGTCAAAAATCCACTATGTCGATGAAGGCTCAGGTGACCCGATCCTATTTCTTCATGGCAATCCTACTTCCTCATATCTATGGCGGAACATCATTCCCCACTTGACATCAAAGGGACGATGCATAGCCCCGGATCTGATCGGAATGGGCAAGTCCGATAAGCCTGACATTGAGTACCGGTTTTTTGACCACGTGAAATACTTAGAAGGCTTCATCGAAAAGATGGAGTTGAAAGACATCACCTTGGTGATTCACGACTGGGGTTCTGGACTTGGCTTCCACTACGCCATGCGTCACGAAAGCAATGTCAGAGGGATTGCTTTCATGGAAGCGATTCTCATGCCTGTACCAAGTTGGGAGATGTTTTCAGCGGACTTCAAAAAGGTATTCCAGGCCTTCCGGACACCTGAAGTCGGCTGGGACATGATCGTGAACAAGAATATGTTCATCGAGCGAATATTGCCCGGAGGGATAGTTCGAAAACTTACTGAAGAGGAGATGAACCACTATCGTGAGCCGTTCAGAGGCCCGACTAGTCGCAAGCCTATCTGGCGGTGGCCCAATGAGCTTCCTATTGAAGGAAAGCCGTCCGATGTTGTTGAGGCCGTTGCGGCCTACAACGCAAAACTCCAGCAGTCGGATTTGCCGAAGCTCCTATTCTATGCCACACCAGGTGCACTTATAACCGCACCGGTCGTGGAATGGTGCCAGCAGAATCTGAAGAATCTTAAGTTGGTGGACATAGGACAAGGGATTCATTACCTACAAGAGGATAATCCGCATCTGATCGGCTCGGAACTAGCCAATTGGTATAGCAGCCTTTGAATGAGTCCGGAGTTACACCATAGCGTTGCCTATCAGCGTGTTTACGCACGGGCTTCGCCACATTGCTCCTTTCAGTCGCAACGTCGCAAACATGAAAGACGCCATATTACTCAGGCAGAAATTTATTAATCTTAAAGGAGGAAAGAAAAATATGAACATCAACAAAATCAAATCAGCTATTGTCTTGATTGAATTTCAGAACCAATGGACAGAAAAAGGTCTTTATCATTGGCTAATAAAGGGACAATTAAAATCTAGGAATGTGCTGGAGAATACATACACTTTAGTCAAAGAAGCTAAAAAAAAAGGAATTAAGGTTATTCATGCCCCTTTGATAATTGATCCTAAGAATAAAAAGGGATGGCTTGCGCACCTAACTTTTGGTAAGGTATTTACAAAAGGTTCCTGGAAGTCTGAGATTACAAAGGGTCTTTATGAAGAAGGTGATCTTATCGTTGAGGGGAGATACGCATTTGATGCCTTTATTGGAAGCAATTTAGAACAAATGTTAAAAGATAACAACATTGAAAACTTGTTTTCTTGTGGTTTTACAACAGACCAATGCATAGCAAAGACTATGAAAACTGCTCTTGAGAAAGGGTTCAACTGTTATTTGGTTTCGGATTGCACGGCTACGATGAATAGTTTTTCTCAAAAGAAAACTGAAAAAAGCTTTCACGGTAAGGTCGTCAATCATCAGGAAATTTTAGATATGACGAGTTAAATGAATTAAACAAGTAATATGGAAAATTTCCGCCTTGCGTTATACAGGCTTATAGCACAGCATATCTGGTTTCACTCCCGTTGGCTACATCACCCAAATTGTGCTGTCGCACAACTTTAGATACGTTGGGAACGTTATCTACAATCGGCTTCATACGCAAAATTTATGCAAATTTAGAACCGTAATGAGTCGTTCTGCCAGATTTTTTCTTGACATTGATTCTATATAGGACTATATTATATAAAACTAATTTATAAAGAAAGGAGGAAACGAAATGAACGATAAAGAAGCAAGGCGATTGAGCCTTGAGCTAATGGAGATCGCAGAAGCAGCTTACCTTACTACCATTGATCGTGATGGTTTTCCCCAAACAAGGGCAATGTTTAACCTGAGAAGAAAGGAACAATTTCCGGGATTATCTGAATTGTTCGATAAACATCAAGACGATTTTTTGATCTATTTCACAACCAACACTTCATCCCTAAAAATGGATCAGATCAAGAAAAACCCGGCTGTATCCGTTTACTATTGCAAGCCAAATGAGTGGAGAGGATTGATGCTAGGAGGAATGATAGAGATTGTCACTGACCCGGATCTTAAAAAGGCGATTTGGCAGGAAGGCTGGGAGATGTACTATCCCGGTGGAGTTGATGATCCCGACTATACAATACTTCGTGTGTTCCCGATGTTTGCAAAATATTATCACCAACTGAATCTTGTCAGGTTCGATCTAAGGCGTAAGACATGAAGCGACAACGGGAAGGCGGGTTTCTTATCGCCAAGATACACCATTTAGCAGGACGAATACTCTCTAAGAAACTAAAGGAACACCATCTTGATGAAATCAATCCGGCCCAGGGTAGAATCTTGTTTGTACTTTGGCGAAACGATGGTATCTCAATCCAGGAATTGGCAAAGAAAACATCACTGGGGAAATCAACTTTGACAAGCATGCTGGACAGGCTTGAAAAGACCGGGTATTTAACCCGTGTTCCATCCCGAAAAGATCGGAGAAAAATCCTGATAAAACTTTCAGAAAAGGACAAGGCCCTCCAGGATGTATATGTGCAGGTGTCCAAAGAAATGACCGAATTGTTTTATAGTGGATTTACCACCAGGGAAATTGATGAGTTCGAGGAGTATTTGAGGCGAATCCTTGATAACCTCACAGCATTTGAGACAAAGAAATAGCCAAATAAACCATCACTACGCAAAGGAGGTAAAAAACTATGAAACAATCTAAAACCAAACTTGTTAGTGCAATAACTGTGTCTATATTTACAAAGACAAGCGAATTGTCGGCTATAAATCTATCTGAAGAAGTGCGTGGCCGGCAGATTTTTTCTACGATGAAAATAATAATCACATCTAACTCCCTAAAATGTTGGAGGGAAAATTTTAGTTGAGGAGGTAAAATAAATGTTTGAAGATGCGGTAGAGGTATTAAAAGCAAAAGACCCAGTACTCTGTGAAATAATCAATAAGGTTGGCCCATGTACGCTTGCACTCAGACAGGATGCCTTTAAGGCATTAGCTGAGTCGATACTTTATCAGCAACTATCTATAAAGGCTGCGGCTACTATCGTTAAGCGTTTTACTGCTATTTACCCTAATAGCTCTTTTCCAAGCCCCAAAGAGATTCTCAGTACACCGGAGGAAAAATTACGAGAGGCTGGTGTATCTAACCAGAAAGCCCGATACTTAAAAGATCTTTCGCGGAAGTTTTTAGATGGTACTGTAACCCCATCTAACTTTCCTGATATGTCTGATGAAGAAGTTATCGAACATCTGACAAAAGTGAAAGGTATTGGTCGCTGGACCGCAGAAATGTTTTTAATTTTTTCTCTCGGTAGACTAAATGTTTTACCTGCTGACGATATCGGACTCCAGAAAGCTGTTCAACGACATTACGGTTTGGGAGATTCCCCTTCCAAGGAGAAGTTAAGTAACCTTGCAAAAAGGTGGGAACCTTATTGTACAGTGGCTACGTGGTATCTTTGGAAAAGCTTGGAGGTTACGCCTCTAAGGCAGTGACTCAAAGAGGAGGAAAGTGCCAGATGGGTAAAAGTATAACTACCAAAAAAGAGATGAGGTTTAACGGCTTCTCACCAAAGACATTGGATTTCTTAAGAAACCTTAAAGCAAATAACAACAAGATTTGGTTTGAACAACATAAGCAAGATTATCAAAAGTATTTGTTGGAACCTTTGCAAAATTTAGTCACAGATTTGGGTAAGTTCATGCTGGCCATTGATCCATATTTTGAGATTCGTCCTGCTGTAAATAAGACAATTTCGCGGATTTATCACGATACAAGGTTCTCCAAAGACAAATCCCCTTATAAAAGCACGATGTGGATTACTTTTAAGAGACCGAGCAAGGATTGGAAAGATGCCCCAGCTTATTTCTTTGAAATTTCTTCAGATTCATACCGCTATGGTATGGGATTTTACAGCGCTTCACCAGATACAATGTATAGATTTCGAGAGATGATTGACAAAAAGCCAAAAGAATTTCTAAAGGCAATTGCGTTCTACTCAAAACAGCAGGTTTTTGTATTAGAAGGGGATAAATATAAAAGGATATTAGATGAAAATAAGCCTGAAGAAATCCAAAACTGGCACCAGAGAAGAAACCTCTATTTAGTTTGCAATAGAAAGATCGATAATTGCCTTTTCAGCAGAGAGTTAATTGATGATTTAATTTTTGGTTTTGGTCTCATTGCCCCTTTTTACCATTATCTTTGGAAGATGAAATTTGGCGGGAAAACAAATGATGGTTACTATGATTTCTAAAAGGTGTCCTTCGCCAACAGCATATAACACGGGGCTTCATAAACACCGATACTGTTATCTGCCATGCCTAGGAGAAGAACAACATGTCAAATAGTACGGAAATAAGTACTCGTCCTGCTAAGACTGGTGATGCTGGTGTGATTTCTACTATTCTGCGAGAACTTGGTTGGTTTAACCATATCAATGAAGAATCTTCAGCTGACACAAAGGCACGCATTGCTCGACATCTAGAACTTTGTAATTCCGATGAAAGCCATACAGTTTTGGTGGGAGAAAACCAGAACGGTGAAGTCATTGGATATATCGCAGTCCATTGGCTGCCGTACTTGATGTTGGCTGGCCCTGAGTGTTATATCTCGGAATTGTTTGTACGTGACATCTGAACGAGGTAGAGGGGTTGGTCGTAGGTTGTTGGAAGTGGTCAAAGAGCAAGCCATAGAACGTGGTTGCACTCGGCTTACGCTGATGAACGGGTAACCGTCCATCGTATAAAAGGGGCTTTTACCAAAAACTGGGTTGGAAGGAGCGCCCAGAGGTTGCTAATTTTGTTTTGCCATTACCAACCCTGATTGTAAGGAAAATATGAAATGGGTAGTCCGTTATAGAGATGATGAAATCCCAGTTAGCAAAAGAACTATTAACCCTAAAACAAGATTGGTTTTGATAAGGTCTAACGAAAATTTTTGCAGCTTTGCGATTTGTGAAGATAGGGAAGACGACTCCTTTGAATTATTAACCTGGGTAGACAACCTTCCTATCTTAGGAATCAATACCAAACCTCTGTAAAAGTGGATAATAATCATTAAGGTTGCAAAAGAGTGTTTTAGAAACATAACTGTGTTCCAAGAATTGCTGAAATCCAAAAAGACTGTGAAGTTTTTCTCAGAGTAGGTAATGACAATACCCGTGACAATCAAAACAAGGATACTTACATTAGCCATAGGAGTGAATCGCTTGGTTATGTTTTTCATTAGCCTGCCTACTATAGGTGCTGGTTCTAAGGCCGCTTTTGTTCCTGGTAGTATTACTAAAAGAATCATTACAATTCCACCAATCCATACCACTGTTGCTAAAAGGTGGAGAAAGTGGCTCAAACTTGATATTATTAGATTCATTTTACACCTCCTTTCTGTGAATCGTGGTTCCTGAAACCTGCTTCTCGTCAGAGGAGTCAAATCCAAAGAATCCAATTAAGTATTTAAGTAATTACTTAATCATAAGTGCAAAAAAATTGTCTATTTCTTTTTAGACTCTATTTCTTTGACCCTTTCTCGGACAATTCTAAGCTCCCTTTCTAACTCCTTCTCATATTTCTTAAGTGATTCTAAGCTTGAGTTATTCAATTCTTTCTCTCTGAAGTTGCCTGTTCCTCGGCACCCACATGTGCAAACTTCGTTCAATGCACGTCGGCAGTTTTCCAGTGCTTCTTCATTTATTGAATATGGTATCCAGTACCCCTTTCTTTCGCTCCTAACAAGACCTGCTTGTCTCAATATTTTTAGATGTTGTGATACGGCGGCAGGTGTTATACCAACCAATTCTGCAATATTTTTGACGCCAAGTGGCCCCTTGGATTTTAAGAGTTCAATTATTTTAACTCGTGTTTCCACAGATAACACTTTGAACATCTCAGAAGAATCTAAATTCATATCCTTAGGTCCCTATTTGATTAAGTATTTTAGCTACTACTTAAATATGCAAACTCAAAAGGCATTTGTCAAGTGTTTTTTTGAAAAAAGTTTTTTATTTTTTCCCTGAACAAGCCTTAACACAAACACCACATATATATTGATTGGATATTCCTTCTTTCCTAAATATCTTCAATTGCCCAAAACAACCTAAATGGTCAAAATCTTCTGGCTTTTCTTTAATTGCCCGAATTGGACAGACAGCAATACATTTTCGGCAATTACTACAATCCCCTCTGGCCGGATTATCAGTTAAAAGAGGCATATTAGTTAATATAGTAGCTAATCTAAATTGGGCTCCCAATTTGGGATTAACTAACAGATTGTTTCTCCCAATCCACCCTAAGCCAGCTAATTGCCCTACTTTTTTATGGGAAAGATGTGCCTTTTGATGTTCCCAGTCAACAATCTGAGAGGCTGGTATAGGCAGGGCTTCCCAGCCCTGATTCTGGATAAAAGAAGAAAGGGTTAAACTCACCCGATCTAAAAGAAAATTCACTTGGCGGTAGTGATGATGATAAAGTTTAGTCGGTCGATCCTTAATCCCCTCTAAAATTTTACTCAATAATCTAAATCCAATCGAAATTCCTCGAGTGAGATTCTTAATATGACCAGAGTCAAGCAAAAACTCTTGTTTTATCAGAGTAATATCTGCTACTCCGAATAGTGATATTCCCCTCTCCAAAATAAATTCTTTAAGAAGAATATAATTCTTTTCCTCCTGCTCCATAAAACAATTTTATTTACTTAATCTGATACTGTCAATTTGAAAAAAATAAATTTTTTTCAAAGTTTCAAATTTTATTTCTAAATAATCAGATTTCCTCTTGACAATTTTTGAAAAATTGATATTTATTCTTTGAGGGAGCAGGAAAAAATGGAAGAAATTGAAATTTTAAGCTGGGCAACCTTGGATACGATTAAAGAGAAGGCTGAGATAGTCGAGAAAATAGGAGATCTTCACTCAGAACATAATCTCTCTATATTCTGCCGAATCGAAGATGATCTCCTCGAACTTTGTTATAGTGATATGGATACCAATTGCCTCCGCCGCTATGAAGATGAAGAGGAATTTGAAAAAGCAATTGAACAGAGAAAAGAAGAGGCGGGAGAACGTCCTTATGAAGAGGATATAGTAGATTACGCAGAAGACTTAGAAAAAGATCTTGATCTCGAAGAAGACGAGATAGACGAATATTAGCTTCCATTTTTCCATGTCACGCAAGGACTCCAAAGAGGAGTATTAAAATCTTAGCCTTGAAAAATTCTCTTTATCCCTGATTTGAGAAAAATTAGTGTAATCAAGTGCATCAGTTTAATATACTGGAACTCACAATCGCAAGGAAGAAAAATCTATAAGGATTCAGACTATCTGATATGAATAAGAACATAAAACAGATATTCAAAATATTAAGAGAAAATTACAAGCCATTTAATTTTGATTCGAGAGAACCCTTTAAGGTATTAGTTACTACTATTTTATCTCAACGCACAAGGGATGAGAAAACAGCTCTGGCTTCGAGACAATTGTTTAAAATAATTAAGAACCCAAAGGATGTTTTAAAAATTGATCCAGAACTGATAGAAAAGGCGATCAAACCTTCTGGTTTTTATAAAGTAAAAACCAAAAGAATAATTGATATCTCTAAACAACTAGTGGAAAATCATAATTGCCGAGTCCCCACTACTATTGAAGAATTATTAAAGTTTAAAGGTGTGGGAAGAAAAACAGCTAACGCTGTGTTAAGTTTTGCTTTTAATAAACCAGCCATAGTTGTAGATACCCATGTTCGTCGGATTTCTAACCGAATGGGTTTAGTAAAAACTAAAACTCCTGAACAAACAGAAATGGAATTAAGAAAAGTACTACCAAAAGAATATTGGGCAGATATAAATGAATTATTAGTTCTTCACGGACAAACAATCTGCCGACCAATAAAACCAAGATGTAATGAGTGTGAAATAGAAAAATATTGCGAAAAGAGAACCTCTGATACTCGGGTTTCTGGATAAATCTTCTCCAGCGAGATAGCTAAAAATCATTTTGAAGAGGACCAGGAAAAAGGCTCTTTTTGGGTGAAATCAGGGACAAGATGCTCTTCAAATTTAAATGTTTCAGGCTGAACAAAAACATTTTTAAAACTTAAAAGATCTAGTTTCTCCAAGACTTTCTGGTATTCCTCTGGGGTAAGCTCCCGATTAATTTCTTCTCTCGCTTTATGACAGGGATGATATTGACTCATAATGCTCAACCACACATTGGTTGAAAGGTTATTTGAAATCCAATCTAATATTTTAAATGTTTCCTCAAGATGTCCAGGCAGAACTAAGTGTCTGATAATTAATCCTTTTAGAGCATTTTCCTCTTCATCTAATTTTAATTCTTCAGCTTGAAAATACATTTCTCTAATTACTTCTTTAGCTACTCGAGAATAATCAGTTACTCCAGAAAACTTAAATGATACTTCCGGGATAAAATATTTAAAATCAGGAAGATAAATATCAACGATTCCTTCCAGATTTTTTATCGCTTCCAGTAGTTCATATCCATTGGAGTTATAGACCACGGGAATATTTAGACCTCGTTGATAGGCTAATTTTAATGCTCTCAAAATAGGCAAAATGACATGGGTAGGGGAAACTAAGTTTATATTAATTGCTTTCTTTTCCTGAAGATGAAGCATCATCTCAGCTAATTCTTGATCAGAAACTTCTTCTCCTATTCTGTTCCAACTAATTTGATAATTCTGGCAGAAAATGCATTTTAAATTACAACCAGCAAAGAAAATTGTTCCTGAGCCTCTTTGAGGAGAAGAAGATTTCAAAGCTTGACGATACTCATAATAACCACTGATTGGCGGCTCTTCACCAAAATGAAGACCATAATGAGCTACGATTGCACGGTCACCGGTTTCACAGAACCCTTTTTCACCTGTAGCTCTATTTACCCCACAGGAGCGAGGACAAAGGCGGCAAGAAATTCTATTTTTGGATAGATTATTAAGAGCTCGCCCTATTTTTTCAATTTTTTCTTTCATTTTAATTAATCTTTCTTAATTCTTTTCAAACCCAGTTCTTCGATTTGTCTACTATCTACTTCCGAAGGAGAATCAGTCAACAGGCATAAAGCACTTGTTGTTTTAGGAAATGGAATGACATCACGAATTGAGGTTTCACCAACTAAAAGCATAACCAGTCGGTCAAAGCCAAGAGCAATGCCGCCATGGGGAGGGGTGCCATATTTTAAGGCTTCCAAAAAGAAACCGAATTTCTCTTCTGCTTCTTTATTCCCTAAGCCTAAAATCTTGAATATCTTTTTTTGAATCTCGGGATCATTAATTCTGATACTTCCGCCCCCTATTTCTACTCCATTTAAAACTAAATCATAGGCTTTTGCTTTCACTTTTAATGGTTCTGAATCAAGAAATTTTAAGTCCTGTTCCTGAGGTGAAGTAAAGGGATGATGATTGGAAATCAGTCTTTGTTCTTCCTCGCTCCATTCAAAAAGAGGAAAATCTGTAATCCAGACAAATTTATAGATTTCTTTATCGAATCCTTGTTTTTGTCCGACTAAATATCTGATTTCTCCCAGTATCCTCAATGCTAAATCTTTTTTATCAGCCACTATTAAGGCCAAATCACCTGTTTCCCCTTTTAATCTTTGCCAAATTTTTTGTAGAACGCTTTGTTTAATTTTTAAAGGAGATTTAAAGCCAGTTTCATCTTTTTTAATCCAGATAATTCCTTTCCCTCCCAGAGATTTGGCTTTTTCTCCTAATTTATCTATTTCTCGTCTTGAAAATTCTGCTCCTCTTTTTATTATCATTCCTTTTATCTCGGCTTGAGTAGAAATTGCTTTTTTAAAAATTTCCACTTCTGTTTCCTTAGCTAAATCTGTTAAATCCTGAATTTCTATTTCAATTCTTAAATCTGGTTTATCCGTGCCATATCTTTCCATTGCTCCCTGATAGGTTATGCGAGGAAAAGAACTTTCTATTTTAACTTTAATCAGGTCAAAAACAGTAACCATCATTGGTTCAATTAAAGAAAATATGTCATCTGACTGGACAAAACTCATTTCAATGTCTATCTGAGTAAATTCAGGCTGACGGTCAGCTCTTAAATCTTCATCTCTGAAACATCGCACTATCTGGAAATACTTATCTACCCCAGAAATCATTAAAATTTGTTTGAATAATTGAGGTGATTGAGGAAGAGCATAGAATCTTCCCTTGTAGATTCGGCTGGGAACTAAATAGTCCCTTGCTCCTTCAGGTGTTGACTTACTTAAAAAGGGAGTTTCAATTTCTAAGAAGCCATTTTCATTTAAATAATTTCTCACCCTCAATGCAGCCTCATGTCTGAGCTTTAAATTTCTCTGCATGGAAGGTCTTCTTAAATCTAAATACCGATATTTGAAACGAAGCTCTTCCGAAGCTTGCGGTGGATCAACTACGACAAAAGGAGGCGTTTGGGCTATTCCAAAAATTTTGAGCTCTTTAGTTAAAATCTCAATCTCTCCGGTGGGTAATTCTCTGTTAATTGCTTTTTTTTCTCGAGGCTGGACTATTCCTCTTATCCCAATTACATATTCCATTTTAATCTCTTTAGCTTTTTGAAGGAGCTGAGGATTATCTGAGGCGAATACGATTTGAATTATGCCTTTTCTATCCCTTAAATCAATAAAAACCAAACTACCCAAATCGCGCACTCGATTGACCCAGCCAAAAATAGTCACCTCCTGACCGATATGGCTACTCCGCAATTCCCCACAATAATTGGTTCTCCGCCAGTCTCCTAAAGAATCAGTTTTAATAATCATTATTTCTTCTCCCTTTTTCTACCTTCACCACTCTTCCAGCCATCGCCCTCTTAATCAAAACTGAAATAGATGCAAAAAACTTTTTTAAAACAGAACTATTAACTTTTAGAATTTATTTTAATTGACTTCCGTCAATTCTTTAAATTTTTAGCTTTTTTATAATTTCTTCTTTGGTTAACTCTTCCTGAGTGCCTTTTTCCATATCTTTTAACTGATATTTCCCTTTTTTAACTTCATCTTCCCCAACAATTAAGGCCCATCTCACTCCAAGCTTATCTGCTCTGCTCAATTGATTTCTTAGACTTTTATCCTTAAACTCTACCAAGCTAACAATCTCTTCCTGTCTAAAAAATCTTATTAAATCAATTACTTCCTTTTTTGCTTCCTCGCCTAAATAAGCAATGAAAAGTTCTTTTTCTTCTTTTTTTTCTTCCTCGGGCAGAAGTGAAATTAACCTCTCCATTCCAATGGCAAATCCAATGCCTGAAAGAGCAGGTCCACCAAAGTCCTTGACCATATCATCGTATCTTCCTCCACCTAAAATTGCATTTTGAGCTCCTAATTTATGAGAAACAACTTCGAAAACAGTTTTAGTGTAATAATCTAATCCTCGAGCTAATTTTGGCTCAACTCTATATTGGATCTCATATTGTTCTAAATAACCTTTAAATTTGGAAAAGTGCTCAGCACAGTCAGCACAAAGATAATCAATAATTTTTGGTAAAACCTCAGCAACTTCCTGACAGGCATCTTTTTTGCAATCAAATATTCTCAAAGGATTAATTTCAATTTTTCGCTGGCAATCAGGGCAGAATTTCCCTTGGTGCTTTTTTGTTTCTTCTCTTAATATCTCAATATAGGAGGGGCGGCAATTCTTACATCCTATGGAATTGATTAATACTTCTATATCGGCAATTCTTAATCTTTTGAGAAAAAAATCAACCATCTCAACAATCTCAGCATCTATCGCTGGGTCATCTTCTCCAAAAACTTCAATCCCTATTTGATGAAATTGGCGAAACCTTCCTTTTTGAGGTTTATCATAGCGAAACATAGGTCCAAGATAGTAAAATCGCAAAGGATTTGGTTTTAGATAAAGCCGATTCTCAATTAGAGCTCGAACTACACTCGGTGTGCATTCTGGTCTTAAGGTAATGGATCGGCCTCCTTTATCTCGGAAGGTATACATCTCTTTAGTAACTACTTCAGTTGTCTGGCCGGTTCCTCTCTCAAAAAGTTCAGTGGCTTCAAAAATAGGGATTCTGATTTCTTGATAGCCATAGAGCTCAAATATTTTTCTGGCAGTCTCTTCGACCTGACGCCATTTTTTTATTTCAGAAGGTAATATATCTTTTGTCCCTTTAATTGCTGAAATCATTTCCTTCTCATGGAACGTGGTTAAGTGCCTATGTGCCCACGTGCCTGTGTTCTTAACCTATGCACATGAGCACATAAACACTTTGGCACTTTTTACTTTTCTATAAATGCTCCTATTTTTCGAAATTTCTGATATCGGAGTCTCAATCTTTCTTCTGGGTTTAATTTTTTAATTTCTTCTAAATTTTCTTTTAAATATTTATCTACATTCTTAAATGTTTGTTCATAGTCTGAGTGGGCTCCTCCTATGGGCTCTGGAATAATGGCATCAATTACTCCCGAATTTAAAAGATCTTGCGCTGTTAATTTTAGGCTCTTGGCTGCTAAATCCGTTGCTGCTTGGTCTTTCCACAAAATAGCAGCGCACCCCTCCGGGGAAATAACTGAATAAAAAGAATATTGGAGTATGAGAGTTCTATCCCCAATTCCAATCGCCAATGCTCCCCCGCTTCCTCCTTCTCCAATAATTATATTAATAATTGGCACCTTTAACTTAGAAATTTCCTTCAAATTATAAGCAATGGCTTCTGCCTGTCCTCTCTCTTCAGCACCAATTCCTGGGTAAGCACCCGGAGTATCTATCAAGGTAATAATTGGAAATCCAAATTTCTCAGCTAATTTCATTATTCTTAATGCCTTTCTGTAACCTTCAGGGTTAGGCATGCCAAAGTTTCTGAAAAGCTTCTCTTTGGTCGTCCGTCCTTTTTGATGTCCAATTACGGCTACAGTCTGTTTATGGTAAAAACCTAATCCAGCAATGATCGCTGGATCATCGGCGAATCGTCGATCACCATGGAGTTCTATAAAATCTTCAATGAGATGTTCAATGTAATCTAAGGTATAAGGTCGTTGAGGATGTCGAGCAATTTGAATGATATGAAGAGGAGTTAACTTCCTGGAAACAGCTTCCCACTTCTTTCTCAGTTCTTCTTTTAATTCAGTAACCCTTTTCTTATTTTTAGGATCAGTTTCTAATTTGCTTATCTTTTCCTTTAACTCAAGGATTGGTTTTTCTAATTCGAAAAAAGTTTTTTGTTTAGCCATAATAATTTTTAACAGTAGATTTTACTTGCTTATTCTATAGTTTTTGTTAAATTTTTGTCAAGCCAAGATTCTTATGGGTTAAAAGAGACAGGAATACATCTTGGTTTAGATTTCAAAAAACTATTGATTAATATATTATGTCTGGCCCAAGCGGTTATTATCAGCAAATCTGATTGAAACGAATCTGAGAAAAACTATTAATTCTCAATCATCTATTCTAAAGTATGAGGCTAACTATTCCTTAAAGAAAAAGATGGATTGAGGTTGAGCTTTCCTTTGTCACATTTTGATTTTAGTAAAAGAAAAAACTTTTTGAATTTGATTTTTATAGTTATATAATAATTAACATGCATATTCGAGAAGCTGATTCAAAAGACAACCAAGCTCTGCTTAAGCTTTCTCGGGAGACGCCGATGCAAGGTTCTATCAGTATCTATGTAGATCGCTTTCCTAATTATTTCTATCTTCCAAGTCTTCAAGGCTATGATTCAAAGGTCTTTGTGGCTGAGAGAGATGGAGATATTATTGGTGTTATTGGGGTTTCTTTCAGAAATGTCCGTTTATTCGGCAATTTAATAAAGATTGGCTATACTGGAGGACTAAAGATTAAGGAATCAGCCAAAGGGAGCCGAACTTTATACCGATTGATGAAGAGGACTTACGATGAAATGTTGGAAAAGAATGCCCAGCTTGGCATTCTTTTTGCGCTCAAAGAAAACCAGAAAGTTTTAAGAATTATTTCAGGAAGGGTAAATATCCCAAAATTTTATCCTATTGCCAACTTCAAAGTTTTCCATATTTTTCCTTTATTAAAATTCAAGATAAAAAATAAATACGAAATAGAAAGACTCTCGAAGTCTAATCTCCAAGAGATTGAGAAGTTCTTCTTGAGATTTTTTAAAAGATATGAGCTGGTCGAAGAGTTCAATAACGAAAAGGTTAGCAAGATTTTAAAAGAAAGTAAGGACTTTTCTTTGGATAATTTTTTCATCGCCAGACAAAACGGAAGAATTGTTGCTACAATATCTTATT